>VBAN01000220.1 GCA_005882445.1 Candidatus Segetimicrobium genomatis
CCGCGTGGCCCACCAGGGGAGCGTCGCCGGATCGGACCACGTTGCCGAGCAGACCGTTCACGAACCGCCCGGAGTCCTCGGTGCTGTACCGCTTGGCGAGCTCGACGGCCTCGTTGATGACGACCCGCACGGGGGTCGTGGTGTGCCGCAGTTCGAAGAGGGCCATGCGAAGGATATTCCGGTCGACGGCGGCCATCCGCTCGATCGTCCACCGCTCCGCAAACCGCGCGATGACAAGATCGATCTCGGCCTGATGGGCGCGGGCGCCCCGTGACAGGGTCTCGACCAGCGCCCAATCGCCGGGGAGCCAGTTGGGGGCGGCCACGGACTCGAGGGCGTCCTCGAGGGAGACCTTTCCGACGTCCATCTGGAAGAGGACCTGTAGCGCCGCTTCCCGCGCCCGCCGTCGCATCGCTCGCCCGCCCCGCGTCTGTCCCCCAAACAAACTGACCACCGAACTGGTGGTCAGTATCTCTATCCTGGGGCCAGTTGTGCCCCTGCCGCACCGTTGCGGTTGGAGGCTCCCCGCACTAATGTATTATACCCGGTGGGGCGCCCGCAAGCAACTCCCGCACCCGCGCGAGGTCTTCGCCGATCTGCCGCGCCAGCGCCTCGGGACCGGGGAAGGCCCGCTCGGCTCTGATCCGCCCGACGAAGTCCACGCGCATCTCCTCGCCGACGAGGTCGCCGTCGAACTCGAGGAGAAAGGTCTCGACGGCCAGGTGCGTCCCCCCAAAGGTCGGCCGGAAGCCGATGTTGGTGGCTCCCCCGTACCGGCGGCCGCGCACGCCGGCGATCGTTGCGTACACCCCGCGCGCGGGGAGGAGCTTTCGCGGTGACGCGGGCTGGAGGTTCGCGGTCGGGTATCCCAGCGTCCGCCCTCGACCCTGGCCGGGGACGACCTGTCCGCTCACGCTGTAGTAGCGTCCGAGGAGCTGGGCGGCTTCGTCCACGAGGCCTTCCCGCAGCGCGCTGCGGATCCGGCTGCTGCTGAGGGGTTCCCCGCGCACCAGCACCGCGGGAGCGAGATGCACCTCCACTCCGCGCGCGCGCCCCCATTCCGCCACCCGCGCGGCCGTCCCCTCCCGGCGGTGGCCGAACGTATACGAGGATCCGGCGTAGACCGCACGAGCCCCGAACCGGCGCCCGAGCACCTCGTCCAACCAAACCTCAGCCGGGGTCTGGGCAAATGTGAGGTCGAAGCGGAGCACGACGGTGAGATCGACGCCGAGGCGGGCCAGGAGCGGAAGTCGCTCGTCGAGCGTCGTGAGCAGCACCGGCTCGAGGCTGGGGCGCAGCACCTCCAGCGGAAGCGGCTCAAACGTCACCACGACCGACCGCAGCCCGCCCCGGGCACGCGCCACCGCTTCCCCGATCACCGCCTGATGGCCGAGGTGGAGGCCGTCGAATGTGCCGAGGGCGAGCGCCGAGCCCGGGCCCCCCTCGGGGAACTCATCCAGGCCGTGGACGGTGAGCAACCAGGCCTCCCTCCGCGCCGGCAAGGACTTTGACCGGCCGGAGCATCCCCGCGTCGATCCGCGCCAGCGCGATGAGGGCGCCGCGCCGGCTCCGGAGACGCACGAGGCGGGCGCCTGCCGGGCCCGCGCCGCCGTCCTCCGCGAGTGCGGCCTCGCCCAGCTTCCAGAGCGGGATCGCGTGCCCGTTCAGCACCTCTGAGACGCTGCGCTCCGGAAGGTCCACCGCCGGGAGGTGCGCGACCGCCTGGTCCATCGACATCACCACCTCGGTCAGAGCGCCCCGACCGGCGATCTCGGCGAGCTCCTCGAGGGTCACGGCCTCCTCGATCTGGAACCGGCCCGAGCGGGTCCGCACCATGAAGTGCGCATAGCCGCCCAGGCCCAGCGCGTCTCCAATATCCGCGCACAGCTTCCGGATGTACGTGCCCCGGCCGCAGGCGATCTCCAGGAGCGCCGAGGATCGGTCCCGGTTCACCCAGAGGATCTCGATGCGGTGCACGGTGACGGAGCGCGGTTGGAGCTCCACCGCCTCTCCGCGCCGGGCCAACTGGTAGAGCCGGGCGCCATCGTGGTGGATGGCCGACACCATCGGTGGGACCTGGAGGATCTCGCCGATGAACCGCTTCAGCACCGCCTCGAGCGCGGATCGCGTAAGAGGCGGTCGGGCCTGGGACATCCCGCCGGACGGGTCTGGCGGGAGGGGCTCGCCGTAGGCGTCCCCGGTGCTCGTCCGGATGCCCAGGCGCAACTCAACCCGGTACTCCTTGTCGGTCTCCATCAGGATTTCGCTCAAGCGGGTGGCCCTGCCGAGGCAGCACACCAGCACGCCCGCGGCGCCGGGATCCAGCGTCCCGGTATGCCCCACGCGCCGGAGCCCGGCCGCCCGCCGCACGACGTCGACAACGTCGTGGGACGTCATGCCGGGGGGTTTGAGCAGATTGAGCACGCCGTCCATTGCGCTCAGGTGGCGTCTCCGGGGTTGGCGTGCGCGGCCGCGGCGAGCTCTTGGCGGACGGCTCCGAGGGCGCGGCGGACGGCCTCCTCGCGAGGCCCGCGGACCGTGAACCCCGCGGCCGCCGCGTGCCCTCCGCCGCCAAAGGTCTCGGCAATCACGTTGGCCCGGATCCCCCCCTGCGCGCGGAGGCTCACGCGAATGCCTTCGGGCTCCTCCTTGAAGAGCAGGGCGGCCTGCACCCCCCGGATCGACCGGAGTGTGCCCACGATCCCTTCGGACTCTTCCATCGTGGCCCCGGTGTCGCGGAGCATGGCCTGGGTGACGCTCGTCCACGCGACCCGGCCGCCCTCGGCGAGCGCCAGCCCGCTCAGGGCCGCTCCCAGGAGGCGCAGCGACGCGGCCGACCGGTTCTCATAGACCTCGGCATACACCGTGGTGGGGCTCGCCCCGGCCCGAATCAGGTCGGCCGCCAGCAGGAAGCTCTGCGGGGTGACGCTCGCGTAATGAAAGCTCCCGGTGTCGGTCAGCAGCGCGGTGAGCAGGCAGGTCGCGATGTCCCGATCGATCGACGGATGCAGCGTCCGCACGACCGGGTACACCACTTCGGCGACGGCCCCCGCGTCGACATCCAGCAGGACCAGGTGGCCGAACCCTGTGTTGCTGAGGTGGTGATCGATGTTCACCCACAGGGGGATTCCGGCCGCCTTCTCCGCCAGCACGCCCGCCCGGTCAGGGGAGCTGCACTCCATAAAGACCACGGCGTCAAACGTCTCCCCCGCCGGGATCTCGCTGACCACCCGGTCGCTCCCGGGGAGGAACCGGTACATCGCCGGCACGCCGTCCGAGCTGCCGACCGTGGCCCGCTGTCCCCGGCCCCACAACGCGCGGGCGAGCGCCAGGGTGGACCCCAAACAATCGCCGTCCGGCGACACGTGGTTGAGGAGCAGGACGTTACGTCGGCTTTGCAGGGCTTCCGCGATCCGTTCGGCCGGATCCATCCCCCGATCCCCCGCCTTCGCTCTCCGCCACCTGGCGCAGCAGACGCTGCACGCGGGCCCCGCGCTCGATCGACTCGTCCAGCCGAAACAGCACCTCAGGGATGTAGCGAAGCCGGATCCGCCGCCCCAACTCCTTCCGGATGAACCCCTGAGCGTTGCCCAGACCCGCCATCGTCTTGGCCTTCGCCTCCGCGTCGCCCAAGATGCTCACAAACACCTTGGCATGGCGCAGGTCCTGGCTCAATTCGACATCCGTGATGGACACGAACCCGATGCGGGGATCCTTCATCTCTCGCTGGAGAATGGCGCTGATTTCCACTTTGAATTGCTCACGAAGCCGGGCAAGGCGCACGCTCATGAGGCGTCACCGCATCTCCACCGCGTAATCGAGCACCACGAGATCGGTCTGCCGCCCGATGGCATCGGCGACGTGCGCCAGGACCTGGTCGGCGTGGCGGGCGTCCGTGCTGATGTACGCCACGGCGAGGCCGGCCCGGCGCCAGGACTCCTGGTGCGCGACCTCGGCGGCCGCCACATGGAAGCGGTTGTGCAGGCGGGCCAGCAGCGACTTCACGATCCGCCGTTTGTCCTTGATGCTCTGCGTTCCGGGAAGGCTATGCATGCTGCTATCTGTCCATCGGTTTGGAGCCCCCGCAGGGGGGATGCGGCTCAGGCCGGCCTGGCCTCCACGGCGAACGCTTCGATGATGTCGCCTTCCTTGATATCGTTGAACTTCTCCAGGCCCACGCCGCACTCGAACCCTTCCAGCACTTCCCGGACGTCCTCCTTGAAGCGGCGCAATGAGCCGATGCTGCCTTCATAGACCACGACCCCGTCCCGAATCAGGCGCGCCTTGGCCCCGCGGACGATGCGGCCCGAGGTCACGTAACTGCCCGCGATGGTCCCGACCCGGCTGATGGAATAGACCTTCCGCACCGCCACCCGGCCGAGCACCACCTCGACCATCTCCGGCGCGAGCAGCCCCGTCGCCATCTTCTTGACGTCCTCGAGCACCTCGTAGATGATCCGGTACAGCCGGATGT
>VBAN01000222.1 GCA_005882445.1 Candidatus Segetimicrobium genomatis
CCGGTGACCAGCCTGCCCGAAAGGCGTGTCCCGGGAACCAGGGGATGCGTCGATTCGACCGCTTCCCCGGTGGGCTCCGCCGGTGATGAGGGAACATCTGAGGCCGCCGCCGGGCGATCTCCCGCGGAGCCGGCAGTCCGGTTGTAGATGACCGGGACGGCCGTGCCGGACCTCGCGGAAACACCGGCATTCCGCGCCGGATCGGTCTCCGTGCGGACCACGAGGGGACTCCCCGAAGCCACGGACGCGAAGCCCGCGGACTCGGCGGGGAACGAAGAAAACGGCGGCGGTCCCTCGATGTGGCCGCGGACCGCGGGCCTGCCCGGCGTGAACGTAGGGGTGTGCGCCGGCATTTCCGGGGCCGCGCTGCGGGGGCCGGTTGATGGGATCGGCCGGTGCCCGAAGACGAGCGCCGCCGCGAGGACCACCAAGGTCAGCGCGGCCGCCGACAGCGGCACCGCGGCCGCGATGTGCCGCTTGGCGAACACCCGGTCTCCGACACCGGTCTCGTATTCCCCCCACGAGAAGAACAGGCGCCGCAGCGTGTTTCGGCGCCGCCTCTTATGAAGCTCAGACTCACTGTCAAGACGGATCTGGGATCCTGAAATCTGGGCCAGCACCTCGGAGTAGATCGCCGGCGCCTCCACGGCGAGGCGGGCCAGGACCGCTGGGACGCTTTCCGGGGCGAGGTCCACGCCGTCCCCAAGCGCGTCTCGAATCTGCTGAGCCGTTTCTGGAGCCAATGAGATCCGCATCGTGGCCCTCGGCGGTAAATATCTAAATATCTGAACATTAGTATATTCAACCAACCCGGCGTGTCAAGAGGCGAACCTCTGGTCCCCATCGAACCTTCTGCCATGACCCCGCCAACCAAAACCGACCGCCGCCTCCCGCCGGAGGCGCTCCGCTGGACCTGCAACCCGGCCTACCTCGGTTTCACGACGACCGCGGACCTGCCGCGGCAGGCCGCGATCGTCGGCCAGGCCAGGGGCGTGCACGCCCTCCAGTTCGGCCTGGCAATCAACCAGCACGGCTACAACGTCTTCGTCAGCGGGCCGCCGGGCACGGGCCGGAGTAGTTACGCCCGCCTCGAGATCGAACGGATCGCGCAGGCGCAGCCGGCGCCCCAGGACTGGTGCTACGTCCGGAACTTCGCCGTGGCCGACCAGCCGATCGCCATTTCCCTGGGCACCGGCACGGGGCGGGTGTTCCGGGAAGGCGTGGCCGACCTCGTCACCGAGGTGCGGGAGGGCCTGCGCCGCGTCTTCGCCGGCGAAGCCTTCGAGCAGCAGCGGGCAACCGTCGCCAAGCGGTACGAGCAGCAGCTGGCGGACATCTGGCAGCAGCTCGAAAATCAGGCGAAGATCCGGGGGCTCTTGCTGCAGCGCACGCCGACGGGGATCGCGACGGTGCCGGTCGATCTGCAGGGACGCCCGGTGGCCCCGGAGGTCTTCCAGACCCTTCCCGAGGTCGAGCGGGCGCGGATCGCGGCCCGCACCAAGGAACTGGAGGACGTCCTGGCCGAGGCGCAGCGCAAGGCGCGGTCACTCGAGCGTGAGCGCCGCGAAGCGCTCCGGCAGTTCGACGCGCAGACAGCCAAGTCCGTGATCGACGCGCCGGTGGCGCGCCTCAAGGAGCAGTACCACGATCACCCGAAAGTCGTGGCGTTCCTCGAGGCGGCCGAGCAGGACATGCTCGACCACCTCGCCGAGCTGCGCGGCGCCGGCGACGAGGAGGGCGCCGAGCAGGCGCGCCAGGAGCTCCCGTTCCTCCGCCGGGATCCGTTCGCCCGGTACCAGGTCAACCTGCTGGTGGATCACCGGGACACCCGCGGGGCGCCGGTGATCATCGAGAGCAACCCCACCTACTACAACCTGGTGGGGAAGGCGGAGTACCGGGCCGAGTTCGGCGCGCTCGTCACGGACTTCACGATGATCAAGCCCGGCGCCCTTCACCGCGCGAACGGCGGCTTCGTCATTCTCCAGGCGCGTGACGTGCTCACCAGCCCGTTCGCCTATGAAGGACTCAAGCGCGCGCTCCGCGGCCGGGAGATCCGGATCGAGCCCCTGGGCGAGGCGTTCGGGTCCCTTCCCGCGGCGACGCTGCGGCCGGACCCGATCCCGCTCGACGTCAAGGTCATCATGATTGGGACCCCCGATGTCTATCACATGCTCTACGGGCTCGACGAGGAGTTCGAGAAACTGTTCAAGATCCGGGCGGATTTCGATATCACGATCGACCGGACCCCCGAGACCCAGCAGGAGTACGCCCGCGCCATCGCGGCCATCTGCCACCGCACGGGATCGTGCCACTTCGACGTGGCAGGAGTCGCCGCGGTGCTCGAGCACAGCGCCCGGCTCGCCGCGAACCAGGATAAATTGAGCACACGCTTCAACGAAGTGGTCGAGATCGTCTACGAGGCCGCCGCCTGGGCCGGCCAGGCCGGGAGCCCCGCGGTCACCCGGGAGCATGTCCGCCGGGCGGTCGAGGAGAAGGCCTACCGGTCCAACCTGCTCGAGGAGAAGATCCGGGAAATGATCACCAAAGGCCAGATCCTTGTCGACACGCAGGGGGCGGTGACCGGGCAGATCAACGGCCTGTCCGTCCTGCAGCTCGGGGACTATACGTTCGGGTCGCCGAGCCGGATTACGGCGCGCGCCTACGTCGGCGGACGCGGCGTCGTCAACATCGAGCGCGAAACCCAGATGTCCGGCCGCATCCACAGCAAGGGGGTGTTCGTGCTCTCCTCGTTTGTGGCGAGCCGCTTCGCCCAGCAGCACCCCCTCAGCCTCTCCGCCTCGCTCACCTTCGAGCAGCTCTACTCCGACGTCGACGGTGACAGCGCCAGCTCGACCGAACTCTACGCGCTCTTGAGCGAACTCTCGGGCCTGCCGATCGACCAGGGGATCGCGGTGACGGGGTCCGTCAACCAGATG
>VBAN01000035.1:0-776 GCA_005882445.1 Candidatus Segetimicrobium genomatis
ATAGGGAAAGATATGGTCCACCCACATCTCCCGGATGCGGAAGCCGGCGAGCAGCGCCGCCACGTCACGCGGTCGGTAGGTGTAGGTGACGGGGCATCCGGTTTCCGCCTCGGAATGCCGCGCGACGAGTTCGTCCAGCTGCCAGAATCGTCCCCGGCCCCGCCCAAGCACGATGCCGAGGACCTTCCACGACCGGCGGTGATAGACCATGAGCTTGACCGTGGTGCCGGGACGGACGTAGCGGCGGATCTGGTCGATGACGCGCGCAGGATGGGGGGTGTGATGGATGACTCCCCAGCTGAAGATGAGGTCGTAGGGCTCGACCGGCACGACCGCGTCCAGTTCCTCGGCGTTTCCGGCGTGGAACGTGACCCGGCCGTCCAGGCCGTAGACCGCCGCCCGCTGCCGGGCGATCTCCAGGGATCGCTCAGAGAGGTCCATCGCGGTGACAATCGCGCCGCCCTGGGCGAAACTGATCGTGTGCGTCCCGATGCCGCACCCGATCTCGAGCACCCGCTTGCCGGCCCACCTGGGGAACTCCGCGAACCGAAGCACGTGCGGCTCGACGAAATACTTGCGCGCCTCGACCTCGTCGAAGTAGGCGCGGGTGCCGATTTCCTTGGGGGAGTGCCGGATATTGCACGGACGCCGATCCCAGTACTCGGCGACCTTCGCCAGGGGGACGCCCGCGAACATCTCCCCCCCCTCGTTCACCTCAACCGCTCCGGCCCGGCGCCGCCCCGGGGTCGCGGTCCCGCCCGGCGGCACGCTATCTG
>VBAN01000035.1:782-1982 GCA_005882445.1 Candidatus Segetimicrobium genomatis
ACCCTCCTCCAGGGGGATCTGGGGTTCCCACCCCCGCACCCGCCGCAGCCTGGTGTTGTCGCTGTTTCGCCCGCGGACCCCCTGGGGCTTCGCCGGGTCATACCGCTTTACCACCCGCTTCCCAGCGATCCCGGCAATGATCTCCACCAGCTCATTGACCGACACCATCCGGTCCGATCCCAGGTTGATCGGCTCGTGCTCTTCGGTCCGCATCAACCGGCTGATCCCCTCGACGCAGTCGTCGACGTAGCAGTACGAGCGGGTTTGCCTGCCGTCCCCCCAGACCTCGATCTCGCCGCCGTCCCTGGCGAGCGCGATCTTCCGGCAGATCGCCGCCGGAGATTTCTCCCGGCCGCCGTCGTAAGTGCCGAGCGGCCCGTAGACGTTGTGCAGGCGGACGACGTAGGTCCGGAGGCCGTAGTCCTCGTAGAAGTGCCGGCACATCCGCTCCGAAAAGAGTTTCTCCCAGCCGTACCCGTCCTCGGCATCGGCGGGGTAGGCGTCTTCTTCTTTGAGCGGGGTCAGATCGGTGACGTTCTGGCGGTACCCCGGGTACACACACGCGGAGGACGTGAACAGAAACCGCTGGATGCCATTCGTCCTCGCCGCCTCCAGCATGTGGGTGTTGATCAAAACCCGATGCCGCCCATGTTGGCGGCAAAGTTGTAGCACTCGTCGACGGCGCGAGTGGCCTGGAGGCAGTCCGCCCACCGGCACAGGTCGAGGATCTCGAACTCATCGGCGGCCGTGGGCTCGTACGCGGGAGGCTTGGCATCCACCCCACGCACCCAGTACCCGCGCTGCTTCAGGAACTTCACCAGGTGATGCCCGATGAAGCCCCCCGCCCCCGTGACCAACGCCCTCGTCTTCACCAGGATCCCTCCTTCGACCTCGCCCCCGCCGCCACGACTTCCTCCAACGGCGCCGCCGGGGCGCCATCGCCATCGACCGGCATGCCCTCCCCCGATCCGCGCCGGTGAGCGGGGCTGGGAATGGGCACCACCAGGAACGCGAGCAGCAGCCAGAACCCCGAGACGGTCGACACCGAGAGCAGCGTATTGTCCCCGCACTGGTCCACCAAGACCCCGATCACCACTGCGGTGATGGCCGGCCAGAGCGGATCCCCGCCGGGCGGTCCGATCGCGCGCGCAGCCCGGCGCCCGGAGCGCACCCATTCACGGCCGGCGACCGCGAGCACCC
>VBAN01000223.1 GCA_005882445.1 Candidatus Segetimicrobium genomatis
TGCGGCGCTGCACAGCATCACCCCGCTCGTCTATGCCGCGTTCAAACAGGGGATCGGCGGCGCGGCAGTTCCCCCCGCCGTCATGGACCGGCTCGCGCACGAGTACTATCAGCAGGCAGCGTCGAACGGGCACCGCTTCGCCGAGCTGCGGAAGATCGTGGGGGCGTGCGGCCGGGCGGGGATACCCGTCCTGGTGTTGAAGGGCACGGCGATCGCGGAGAGGGGGTACGGGAACATCGCCCTGTGCCCGATGAGGGACCTGGATTTCCTGGTCAGGAGGACGGACCTCGATGCGGCGGACGGCGTCCTCCACGAGCTCGGATACACGCACGACGAATCGTACCGCTGGGCCGCGTGGTACCGGGACCATCATCACCATCTGCCCCCGTACGTCAGAGCCGATGGGCGCGGCATCGTCGAGCTGCATCATCACCTCGTCCCGCCCCCCGTGTCGGCCGGCATCCCGATCGAGGATCTCTGGCGGCGGGCCAAGCCGGCCGGCGACGGCGCGCTGGTGTTGTGCCCTGAAGACCTGCTCCTCCACCTGTGCCTCCACGCCTCCCTCGGTCACCAATTCAATCTGGGATTGCGGCCGATATGCGACATCTCGGAGACCATCCGGTATTACGGAGACGACATCGACTGGACGCAGATGAGCCTCCGCGCCCGCGAGTGGGGGATTGGAAAGTACGTCTATCTCGCGCTCCGCCTCAGCAAGGATCTCCTTGGCGCCGCCGTGCCGGACGATCTGGTGGGCCCTCTCCGGCCGGAGGGATTCGACCCCAGGGTCATCGCCTGGGCCGCAGAGCAGGTGTTTGCCGATGAAGGCTGGACCCCATCCTCGCCCCTCGCGCAACTCTACGGGCCCATGCGCCTCCGGGAGAGAATCGCCCTGCTTCTGCAGAGCGCGTGCCCCTCACCGAAAGCCATGGCGCGATTGTATCCGGCCCCCCACGACTCGAAGCGCATCTACCTCTACTATCCGGTCCGTTGGTGGGACCTCATGCGGAAGTACGGCCGCCCGGCGCGCCCCCTCCTGCGCCGTGGCAACGCCCTGACCGTTCTGGCTGCGCGCGAGGATCAGAAATTTGCCCTGAGGAAGTGGCTCACGCCGGATCCGCTTCCCGAGCGCTCACCGGGCGCCTGACGAGGGGGGCCCACGCCGGGCGGTCACGTCGCGGACAAACCCGGCGGCGACCTCTCCCAACGCCTGTCCGATGTCCCGATCGGAACGTGTCGTCCCCCGCACGCGGAACGAGTGATCGCCGTCCGCCACCACATGCAGACGGGCCAGCGGTTCCAGCCGCTTGACCACCGCCTCGACAAGATCGAACCTCGCCAGCGGATCTCTGGTGCCTTGAATGAACAACATCGGCACGCGGATTCCAGGCAGATGGGCGTCCCGGAGGCGGCCGGAGGCCCCCGGAGGATGCAGCGGATACCCGAAAAACACCAGGGCCGCCCCCGCGAAATCTTCGCCCTGCGCCGCAGCCAGCATGGAGGCGATCCGTCCTCCCATCGATTTGCCGCCCGCCACCAGCGGCACCCCGCGGTCGGGAGGCGCGGCCTGTTGGATGGCCGCGTTCCAGGTCGTCTGGAGCACGGGGGCGCCGTCGGGGACCCGGCGGCGGGCGTCCATGTATGGAAAATTGAACCGGAACACGGAGATCCCACCCGCGGCGAGTTCGTCCGCCACCCCCGACATGAACGGGTGAGTCATGCCTGCCCCCGCCCCATGGGCGATGACCGATACGGCCGTGGGGTGGGGCGCCCGGGTCCAGAGACCGGACGTCTGGATCCCGCCGGCATGAAACTGCACAGGCTCCGAACCGGTGCGTTCGATGGTGGCGTCCTGCGGGGGCCTACGGCTTCGCCGCCCGCTTGTGCCGCGCCGGTTCAGCCTGCTTCGTGGGCGCGTCTGAACGCCTGCGCCGGGGGCGGAGCCGCGGCTGCGAGGAGCGCCAGGTGCTCTTCGACCCTCTCCGTGGCGGTAATGGCGCGGACCACGATCTCGTCGACCACGCCGTGCCACTTCGCCAGCGCCGGCGGGATCGCGCCCGGGTCCTCCACCGCGATGGCCGTCTCCACCGGCCGGACGCCCATGCGGGCAAAGTTGGCCGCGTACGCCGGATATCCCGCATACCGGCCGGCCTCGGTCAGCAGTCGCTCGCGGGCCGCGGGGCCCAGCGCGACGCGCACATAGGCCATCAGCGTCGGGGATTGGCGACCCGCCGCGGCCGCGCCGGCACGCACCCATTCGGCCGATTCCCGGGCGTGCGCGGGCGTCACCCAATTGAAGAGCACCCCGTCGGCCAGCTCCCCGGCCAGGCGACACATCTGGGGACCGAGGGCCGCCGCGACGATGCGCGCCTGGAGACGGGACCGGAGCGTGCTGATTCCCTCGCGCATGCGCGCGAGCGCCCCCGGGTTTGCGCTGCCGACACCCAGGAGGAGACGGTCGAGCGGCAGCGCGTTGGCGCGGACGCCCTGGTCGATGCTGTTGGGGCCGCGCGTGTGCAGCGGAATCACCCCGATCCCCAGGTCGATGCGCCGGGTCACCTGCGCCGCCGGCGCGAGCGCCGCGAGCCCATCGGTCTCACCGGGATGGTTGACCCAAAAGGACCCGTACCCCCGCCCTTCGGCCTCTCGCGCCGACGCGCGGATGACCTCGGGCCCGATGGCGGCAGAGAAGACCGCGAAACCGTATCCCATCTCACTCCCCCTTCACGGATGAGCGGCGCCGAGGACGGAGGCCGCGTGCTCCACGTAGGAAAGATCGACGAAGCGCGCGGGGGTGACGAAGGCGCCGATCAGGCGCTCGTTCAGCAGCCAGCGCTGATAGTCCAGGATCGTGCGCACATTGACCGCGCCGTCGGGGCTGAGCCCGGGCCAGATCATCCGGTCCCACACCGTCCGGTCTTTGATCGGCGTGCGGCCTATCATGATCGTGATCACGTCGTCGCGGATCTCCCGGTTTCGGAGCGCCGCGTTGTAGTAGCGAAGCGCCTTGACGTAGGCGACCATCCAGCCTCGCGCCTCCTCCGGATGCTCGCGGGCCCATTGGGTATTGTAGAAGATGGCCGCCGTCTGGAAATCCGGGAGGATCTGGTCCAGGGGCATGACGATCTTCCCGATCCCTCGTGACTCGGCCGCGGTGGCGAACGGCTCCACCATCACCGCCGCGTCAATTTTCCCATTCGCCATCGCCGCCGGCTGGTCGACGAACTCCATGTACTCGATGGCGACATCGTGGGGTGTGAGGCCGCCCTTCCGGAGCAGCAGGGAGTTCTCGAAATTGACGATGGACGCGGGGCTCGCCGTGCCCAGGACACGGCCCCGCAGGTCGCCGAGCCCCCGGAACTGGCCGGCGTCCACCAGCGCCTTCCGGACGACGAGGACGTTGAAGCCGAAGCCCTTGCGCAGCGAGCCTTTGTCCGCGACCACCACCACGGGCAGGCCGCGGAGGATGGCGTTGAACAGGGTCGGGCTGGGCGCTCCGCTGGCGATATCCAGCCGTCCCGATCCGAGCAGCGCCATTTGGTCCGCGCCGACCCCGAACCGCTCGAGCGAGAGGTCCAGACCCTGCGCTTTGAAGTACCCCTTCTCCAAAGCAATGAAGATCCCGGCATCGCTGGCGACGCCGAGATAGCCCATCCGTACGGGCGCCGCGGCTCCCGCGGGCGTCACCGCCCGCCCCGCGCCGGCCAGGCTCAGCACCCCCAGGCCCAGGCACAGGATGAGCGCGCCGGTGCCCCTCATCGAGGTGTGCTCGCCTGCCGGCGGTGGGCCAGCACCTGCCGGAAATTGCCTTCGTCGACCATCAGCCGGCGCTCCGGGGAAAGCCCGCTCTCATCGAGCGCCGCGATCGTCTCGCGGATGTAGCGGCTGCCCCCTTCGACGTCTAACGGGGTATCGGTGCCGAACAGCACCCGATCGATCGGAAAGTAGGCCAGGCCGCATCGGACGCCGTGGGGGGCTCCGAACAGCGCGGTGTCCGCGTAGAAGCGGGGAAAATACCAGGCCGGCGGATGCGCCAGGGCGATGGGGAACGTCTCCACCTGGTGCTCCGCCCCCCGGGTGCCGAACTGGTCGTACCCGCCGTGGATCCGCCCGGCGAAGTGGGGGACCATGGCCCCCATGTGGTGGGTGATGATCACCGCGTCGGGATGGCGGTCGAAGAGCCCGGTGAAGACGAGCCGGGCCATGGCGATCGTGGTCTCGTACGGCCAGCCGAAGATCTGCCAAAGATCGTACCGGGAATCCTTCTCGCCCACGTAGTCGGGGAGGTCGGAGGCGTTCCGCGCGGGGTGGATGAAGATCGGCATCCGCAGGCGCGCGGCCTCCTCGATCACCTCAAGGGTCCGCGGCTCGAGCCGATCCAATTCCCGGAGGCTGGCGTCGGGATTGTTGAGCGGCAGACCCCCGAACGCGCCCGCGAACCGATCCGGGTGGGCGCCCACGAGACCGGCGAGCTCATCGTTGGCCAGGCGGGCCAGGTCGGGGGTGACCTGAGGAGATCCGAGCCGGTCGATCGGCGGGGACGCCAGCGACAGCACCTGCCGGTAGTCGGCGAAGCCGTCCATGATCCGGAACCGTACGTTGAGGTCGTACAGGCACGGGATCCCCTTGACCCGCTTGGCCATGTAGAATCCGGGAATCTGCTGCAGCCGGGCGAAATAACGGGTGGGCAGGATGTGCGCGGCGATGTCGATACGCATGTGCGTCCTCTACGCCGGTCCTCCGCGCATCTCCTGCGCTTGTCCTGTGCTCATCGTTTCTCCTGAATGAGCAGCGCGTTGCTGATGAGGCGTCCGGGGGTCCTGAGGTATGTCCCGCGCAGCCACAGCCCGCTCGACCCTCCGCTGTCCAGGTTCATCGCCTGATCGGCCCCGAGGGCCTTCATCACGCCCGCCATCTCGCGCACGGTCCCGCTGGAGATCGCGAGGATGAGCCACCCGTCCGCGGTCAGCCCGACCATGCTCCGCGCCAGCGACAGGCGCACGATCTTGGGATCGCGGAACCCCTCGGCCACGGGGTCCACCGTGACGCGCCCATCGGTCAGCAGCCGCGGCCCGGCGCCGACCGCCTCGCGCACCCGGGCCCAGAACCCCAGTCCCCTCCCCCCCTCCGCGACGATCCGAAAAGCGCACCTGCGTCCGACCCGGAATCGCTTCGCGAGCTGGGCGTCGCTGCCCCGAAAATAGATCACGTAGCCATCAGCGGGGATGATCTGCGAGTCTCTCCCGATGCGCGTGACGGTGCCGTGCGAGACGACGATCTGCACTCCATCGTGCAG
>VBAN01000224.1 GCA_005882445.1 Candidatus Segetimicrobium genomatis
TACGGGGAAAACGACAAGATGAAAGCCTATCCCGGATCGATCGCCATCAGCCAGCAGGTCTTGGAAGGGTTCTATACCGACGTCTGCCGCAGCCTCCACCGGAACGGCATTCGGAAGGTCATCTTTCTCAACGGCCACGGGGGAAACCGCGAGGTCCTGGTCAGGGCGGGTCGGAATGTCCGCGAGTTGGGGATGTTGACCGCGATCGTGGAATGGTGGTCGATCGGCAGGAAATTGATGCCGGATCTCTTCCCCGAAGGGACCGACGTCTGGGAGCTGGCGGTGGCCATCGCCATCGGCGGGACGGAGATCGCCGACCTGAGGGGCGGCGGGTACAAGGGAGAGTGGGGCTCCCAGCCTCCGCTGCGGCCCCTGTTCGGTGAGGCGATCAGACCCCAGGGCTTCAACGCGTTCGAATTCGCCGGGGCGCCGGTGACCATCCCCGTGGATGCGTGGGACATCGATATCGAGAGCCCGCCGGAGATCGACAAGAAAGCGCTGGAGGCGCTGCGCCGCCGAGGCCAGGATTCCATCGAGCGGTTGACCGACTACGTGTCCCGGTTCGCCCGCGAATTTCAGCAGATCGACGTCTCCAGGGCCCTGGCGGCCTCCTGACAGGACATGCCTCCGCGCCCGCAGAATGTGCGGCTCTACGTCATCACCAAGGGGGGGAGGCCTATGCGCGGCCTTCGTGGGATCGTTGCCTGCGCGATCATCTCAGGCCTGGCGCTCGCGGGCGTGTCCGCACCGGACGCGTCGGCGCAGCAGTTCAAGAAGGCGATCAGGTTCGGCGTCAACCGGGCGCCCGAAAACCTCGACCCGGTCACCCAGGACGCCAATCCCGATATCTGGGCCTTCATGCAGATCTACCAGCAACTGGTGCGCGTCAACGTCGCGGGCGACGGCTTCGACCCTGACCTTGCCGAGCGGTGGACGACGTCCGCCGACGGCAAGACGTGGACCTTCTCCCTGAGGCGGAATGCCCGCTTCTCCACCGGCGACCCGGTCAAGGCCGGCGACGTGGTCTGGTCGCTCAAGCGGGCCCATGACGTCAAGGGACCGTGGCAGTGGGCGCTCGAGCCCGTCCAGGAGATCTTCGCCCGCGGCGACTTCACCGTCGTAATGACGTTGAAAGAGCCGTGGGCCCCGTTCCTGGCGGACGTCTCCCTCTTCTCCAACAGCGTGCTGCCCGAGAAAATCTTCAAGGACGCGCCGCAGGATCTCATCTCCAACAAGCCGGTGGGCTCGGGGCCCTTCATGCTGGTCGATTGGAAGAAGGGCGAGGAGCTCGTGATGAAGGCCAACCCCTCCTACTACGAGCCGGGCCTGCCGAAGACGCCCGAACTGCACCTCCGGTACATCCCCGACGACAACGCCCGCATCATCGCGGTCCAGTCCGGTGAGGTCGACGGGGTCGACTACCCGCCGTTCTCCCGCGTCGCCGAGCTCAAGCGCGACTCCCGGCTGGACACGCAACTCAACCCTTCGACCGCCGTCAATCACCTCACCGTGAACATCCGGGAGGCGCCGCTCAACAACGTGAAGGTCCGGAAGGCCCTGGCCTACGCGACCGACCGGTACGCGATCGTCAGGGCCGTCTGCTTTGGGTACTGTACACCCGCGACGACGTTCCTGCCCCAGACGACGCCGTACTTCAACAAGAGCTCGAAGGGGTATCCCTACGACGTGGCCAAGGCGCGAGAACTCCTCAAGGAGTCCGGCGTGCCTACGCCGCTGCCGCTGAAGCTGCTCTACCGTTCCGGCGATGCCGTGGCGGCGCCCACGGCGGTCGCCCTGAAGGCGATGTGGGCCAAAGCCGGCGTGGACCTGGAACTCGAGCCGCTCGACCGGGCGGCGGCCACCCAGCGCTACCGCTCGAACCAGGCAGCTCGGCGCCTACGAACTTGGCTTCACAGAGAGCCAGTCGTACCACAGCGGCTACCACACCCAGGAAATGGACGACCTGCTGGCGCGTGGGCTGCGGGAGATGAACCCCGAGAAGCGCCGCCAGATCTACTACACGATCCAGGACATTGCCCTCAGAGACTCTCCCCAGATCTGGCTGTACCACTCCCCGTACACCATCGCCATCGACAAGAAGATGAAGGGGTTCGTGCAGATGGCAACGGGGCCGTGGCTCTTCAAGAACGTCACGGTCGGGGAGTAAGAGCGCCCTCGTGGATTCGCTGAACTACGCGGCCAGGCGGATCGGGCAGACCCTGCCGGTCGCCCTCCTGGTCACGGTCCTGATCTTTCTGCTCATCAAGCTCCTCCCTGGGGATCCGGCCACGGCGATCCTCGGAGAGCGCGCCAGCGACGCGGCCGTCCGGACCCTGCACCAGCAGTGGGGCCTGGACCGCCCGCTCTGGCAGCAGTACGCGACCTACATGCGGAACCTGTTCACCGGCAACCTGGGGCAGTCGCTGCGCTACCGGACGCCCGTCGTCGAGCTGCTGCCCCACCGCATGACCGTCACGCTCTTCCTGGTCGTCTACAGCATGCTGCTCTCCGTGCTGATCGCGGTGCCGCTGGCCATCGTCGCGGCGGGGCACCGCGATCGCTGGCCGGATCAGCTGGTG
>VBAN01000032.1:0-6367 GCA_005882445.1 Candidatus Segetimicrobium genomatis
ACGGATCGAAGTCGGCCCCGCTCCCATGGCCGGGAAAAATGCCGGTCACGGCGATCAGATAGGTCACGGCCAGCGATGGCTGGTCGTTGTTCACCGGTTGCCCCCCGCCGGTGCTGCCCGTCACGCCGCCGCCCGGCAGGGTATGGTCGTGCGGCGGCAGTTGGGGAGCCGTGAGCGCCGTGGATTCCTCCCCGAATGTCAATCCCAGAGGATGCGCGCCATCAGCACCGACCGCCACCCGCCCCTGCAGGTCCGGCAGTGCGAATGTCGTTATTCCATTGCCGCCATAGGTGGTTCCGAGAATGGAGAACAGGGCCGCGTTCGAGGTGATCGGCAGCAGCCGGCCGTCCGCGGGCTCCCACCCAAGAGGAGCAAAGTTGCCTGCGAAGGTCGCGATCTGACCGATGAATGCCGCACTCCCCGCGCCGCCGCCTTGTGACGGGAAGATACCCGCGGTGGCGATGAGGGGTTGGAGTGTCATCGATGGTTGCTCGTTGCTGAAGGGCAGGCCTCCGCCGGTCGTCCCCGTGACCCCGCCCCCGGCCAGTGTGTGATCGTGCGGAGGAATCTGCGCCGTGGTGAGGCTGACCACAGGGGTTCCGGTCCCCAGGCCGAGGACTGACTCCGCACTGACTCCCGTTGTTGCGGTGCCTTGAAGGTTGGGCAGCGCGAAGTTGGTTTGTCCATTGCCGCCATAGGTTGTCCCAATCAGGCTAAAGAGCGCCGTGTTTTGACTTATGGTTTGCAGTTGCCCCAGCGCTGGAAGGCTGGTGCCCGGCGCGAAATTGCCGGCGAAATCATAGATAAAACCGAGCGTGTCGCCTGAGGGGAAGCCGCTCACGTTGCTCGGGTAAATGCCGGCAAGAGGCGTGACCTGGGTCACGGCAAGAGAAGGCTGCATGTTGTCGAAGGGCTGGCCGCCACCTGTCAATCCCGTCACGGCCGCCAGGGCCGTCGTGGAGGCGGACGCGATCACCAGTGCCGTGACAGCAGGCAAAAGCGTTTTCATGACCTGTCCTCCCCACCCGAAGCTCCAATTATGAAGTATGGGAGAATTTCCCGCTCGGGGCGATCCTTCCGACGAACGATTCGAGCCTTATCAAACGATTCGCGCCCGCGTGAGCCCCCCGGCGCCCGTGTCGCCGCCGGTCCATCTAGCCGTACAGGGCCCCATGCTCCGTTGGGCCGCTCGCCCGGCGTTGGGCCCCCTATGTGAGCGGGGTGATCAGACGAGCGGCGCCGGTTGGGGCAAACACACGATCGATGCGGACTGCCCGCCGCGTCATGCGCATCTGCCCCCCCTCACCACGCTCTCCCGACGCGCACGGGCGCGCTGTGCGAGCCGCGCGCCTCGACCGGCTGCGGCGCGCCCGGCGAGCCCATGCTAGCACGGTATTCCGGCCGGCCGCAACAAACCCTTGCTTCGCCGCGAGGCGGCTCGCTATAATGCACTCGCACGACGCTCACGACCGCCGGTCCAACTACCGCAGCTTCAACCCACCAGCGTTCATTGATACGTAGGATATCGGGAGGCAGAAATATGAAAATGAATCCGGTCGTCCACTTCGAAATGCCCGCGGAAAACCAAAAGCGCATGTCCAATTTCTACACCCGTAACCGAATCTGACGAAAACGGCCCCAAAAAGCCCGGCATCATCAACGGAGGGTTTTTCAAGAAGACGAAACCCTCGCAATACCCGTCGGTGGTGATCGCGGTAGATGACATTCGGGCGCATATGAAGAAAGTTGAAGAGGCGGGCGGAAAGGTGATCGGCGGTCAAACGCCCGGCGAACCAGACGAGATCCCCGGCGTGGGGTTATACGTCGCGTTTTTTGATACGGAAGGCAACCGGGTGAGTATGCTGCAGCCCGCCCCGAGAATGAGTGTTCGACCGGGCAGATGAGTTGGTGAGAGACAAGAATAGAAGGCGATAGGGTTTGACGCAGGCGCCGTCCGCCGCGAGACCGGCGGCGGGCGCCCGATCTTGTGGGGCGGCGCGAGAGGAAAGGGGGACGGACGGTGAAGCGGGCTGTCAAGGTGACCGTGAACGGGAAGGCCTACGCGCACGAAGTCGAACCGAGGCTCCTGCTCGTGCATTACATCCGGGATATGCTGGGGCTGACCGGTACCCACGTCGGCTGCGACACCAGCAACTGCGGGGCGTGTACGATCCTCATCAACGGCAGGGCGGTCAAGTCCTGCACGCTGCTGGCGGTCCAGGCCGAGGGCGCCTCGATCCAGACCGTCGAAGGCCTGGCGACGGACGGCAAGCTCCACCCGATTCAGGAAGGGTTTTGGGAGGAGCACGGGCTGCAGTGCGGGTTCTGCACGCCCGGCATGATGTTGACCGCCGTCGACCTGCTCCAGCGCAATCCCGATCCTACAGAAGAGCAGATCCGCATGGGCATCGAAGGCAACCTGTGCCGCTGCACCGGCTACCAGCACATCGTCAACTCCATCCAGCACGCGGCCCGCAAGATGCGGGGCGCGGCCGGGCGGGCCACGCCGAGGTGAAGGGAGGGGGAGCCCATGGCCGTCAGCAAGTTGTTCGGCGCGAAGATCAAGCGGCGTGAGGATCCCCGCCTGATCACGGGGCGGGCCACCTACACCGACGACATGCAGATCTCCGGGCTCGCGTACGCGGAGATCGTCCGAAGCCCCCATGCCCACGCCAGGATCAAGCGGATCGACGTCGAGGCGGCGCGGCGGCAGCCGGGCGTGGTGGCCGTCTTTACCGGCAAAGACCTCCAGGGGGTGATCAACCCGATCCCGACCGCGTGGCTCATCCCCAACGCCGATCTCAAGACCCCGCCGCATCCGGCGCTGGCCGTTGACACCGTCCGCTACGTGGGGGATGGGGTCGCCGTCGTGGTCGCGGAGGACCGGTACGCGGCGCGCGACGCCGCGGCACAGGTCCGGGTCGACTACGAGATCCTGCCGGCGGTGGTCGACCAGCAGCAGGCGATGGCCGCGGGCGCTCCCCTGTTGCACGCCGACGTCCCCAACAACCAGGCTTTCAAGTGGGCCCTCGGCAACGGAGAGGCGACGGCCGCGGCGTTCAAGGAAGCCGCGCGCGACGGCGTCGTGATCGCGCAGCGCTTCCTCAATCAGCGGCTGATCCCCAACGCGATGGAGACCCGGTCGGTCGTCGCCCGGTACAACAGCGGCTCCGGCGATCTCACCGTCTGGTACACGACGCAGAACCCCCACATCGCCCGGTTCCTGATGTCCGTGGTGACGGGGCTGCCCGAGCACAAGATCCGGATCGTCGCGCCCGAGGTGGGCGGGGGGTTCGGGAGCAAGATCCCGTTCTACGCCGACGAGGCCATCGTCGTGTTCTGCGCGCGGAAGACCGGGCGGCCGGTGAAGTGGACCGAGGACCGCCGGGAGAACTACCTGACCACGATCCACGGGCGCGACCACATCACGGATCTCGAGGTGGCGGCGCGCCGCGACGGCACGATTACGGCCCTGCGCGGGAAGACCTGGGCCAACCTCGGCGCCTACCTCTCCACCGCCGGGCCGGGGATCCCGACGATCCTCCACGGCCTGATGCTGACGGGCTGCTATACGATTCCCAACCTCGACTACGTGGTCTACGGCGTGTTCACCAACACCACTCCCGTCGATGCGTATCGTGGGGCGGGGCGGCCCGAGGCGACGTACCTCATCGAGCGGATCGTCGACCTGGTGGCGGCGAAGCTCACCCTGGATCCCGCCGACGTTCGCCGTAAGAACTTCATCCCGCCCGACAAGTTTCCGTACACGTCCGCCGAGGGGCTGGCCTACGACAGCGGGAATTACGGCCCGGCCCTCGACAAGGCGCTTGCCGCGGTGGACTACCGGCGCCTGCGTGAGGAGCAGAAGCGCGGCCCGCGGAACGGCAAGCTGCTCGGCATCGGGCTCAGCACCTACGTGGAGATCTGCGGGCTGGGACCGTCGTCCGTGGTCGGCTCGACCGGCTTCCAGGGCGGGTTGTGGGAGAGCGCCGTGGTGCGGCTCCACCCGACCGCCAAAGCGACCGTCTTCACCGGAACGTCGCCGCACGGGCAGGGCGAGGAGACCACGTTCGCTCAGGTCGTGGCCGACGAACTGGGGCTTCCCATCGACGATATCGAGGTCGTGCACGGCGACACGGCCGCCGTGCCGATGGGGTGGGGGACCTACGGTAGCCGCACGACCGTGGTCGGCGGCGCCGCGATCGTGCTGGCCGCCCGCCGGGTGCGGGAGAAGGCCGCGAAGATCGCCGCGCACCTGCTCGAGGCCGCGGAGAAGGACATCGTGTTCGACCAGGGCCGGTTCTACGTCCGCGGCAGCCCCGATAAGGCCAAGACCATTCAGGAGGTCACGCTGCAGGCGTACCTGGCGTGGAACCTCCCGCCGGGTGTCGAGCCGGCGCTGGAGGCCTCCGCGTTCTACGATCCCACGAACTTCACGTTCCCCTTCGGCTCGCATGTCGCCGTCGTGGAGGTGGACGCGGAGACGGGACAGGTCGCGCTCAAGCGGTACGTCGCCATCGACGACTGCGGCCGGGTCATCAATCCCCTGATCGTCGACGGTCAGGTGCACGGGGGGCTCGTTCAGGGTATCGCGCAGGCGCTGTACGAGGGCGCGGCCTATGGTCGCGACGGGCAGCTGATTACCGGCACCATGGCGGATTACGCCGTGCCCAAGGCGCATATGTTCCCCACCTTCGAGACCGGACGGACGGAAACGCCGTCCCCCCACAATCCGCTCGGCGTCAAGGGCGTGGGCGAGACCGGCACGATCGCCAGCACGCCGGCGGTAGTCAACGCGGTGGCGGACGCCCTGCGGTCCTACGGCATCACGACGCACCTGGACATGCCCCTGACACCGGAGCGAGCTTGGAATGCCATTCACGGCCAGCGCCGGGAGGTGAAAGCACGATGATTCCTGCAGCCTTCGAGTACTTCTCTCCTCAGTCGGTCAAAGAAGCGATCGGCCTGCTGGAGAAGCATGGGGACGACGCCAAGATCCTCGCCGGCGGGCACAGCCTGCTGCCGATCATGAAGCTCCGGCTTGCGCAGCCCAAGGTGATCGTCGACATCGGCCGGATCAGCGGGCTGAGCGGGATCAAGGCCGACGGGCAGAAGGTCGCCATCGGCGCGCTTACCACCCATGATGCGATCGAGCGCGATGCCGTGCTCAAGGAGAAGTGTCCGCTGCTCGCCGAAACCGCCGCGGTCATCGGCGACATGCAGGTGCGGAACCGCGGGACGATCGGCGGCAGCGCGGCGCACGCCGACCCCGCCGCGGACTATCCGGCGGCCCTGCTGGCCCTGGGCGCGGAGATTGTGGCGATAGGTCCCAAGGGCACCCGGACGATCCCGGCGGGCGAGTTCTTCGTGGAGATGCTCACCACGGCACTGAAGCCCACGGAAATCATCACCGAACTGCGCGTCCCGGTGCTGGCCCGCGGCACCGGCGCGGCCTACCAGAAGCATCCCCATCCGGCGAGCGGCTATGCGGTGGTCGGTGTCGCGGCGGTGGTTACCATGAGCGGCGGGAAGTGCCAGAGCGCGGCCATCGGCGTCACCGGCGTGGCCGGGAAACCCTACCGGGCCACGGCGGTCGAGAAAGCGCTGATCGGGCAGTCTCTGGACGAGACGACGGCGGCGAAGGCCGCCGCCCACGCGGCGGAGGGCGTCGACCCCCAGGGGGATCTGTACGCTTCGGGGCAATTCCGCGCGCACCTCGCCTCGGTGTACACGAAGCGGGCGGTGCTGCTCGCGGCGTCGCGCGCCAAGTAACGCAACGCATTAGGTTGCTCCGCGGAGGCCCGGGCCCTGTCCCGGGCCTTCGGCGTTGCCGGCCATCGTGACTGATCACCGAGCCTGGTGATCCGATGGTCTACGCTTGCTCTGGCGTGGGCATTTTCAGGATCAGAGCGATGACGGATTACACGTCGCGTTTTTTGGCCTCGGGCAAGATCGGCAGGACCCTGTTGCTGGGGATTGCGCTCGCCCTCGCGACCCCCTGCGGCGATGTAGCCTTGGGTCAGAGTAACCCCGAGAGCCAGCCGGGGACCCCCTCGTTCATCGCGGTCGACCTCCTCCCCCGTGGGTTTACCGATTCCGGAGCATACGGCATCTCCGGTGGACAGCAGGTGGGGGACGGTTCTGGTCAGGCCACCTTGGGCCACACGCACGCGCTCTTGTGGCGCGGCCACGCGGTCGGTGTGGTGGATCTCACCCCCGACTGGTTCCTGGACACCCAAGCGGTCGGCATCTCCGGGGGGCAGCAGGTGGGGTGGGGCTCAGGCCTCGCCACCTGGGGCCATGACCACGCGCTGTTGTGGAGCGGCAGCGCCGCGAGCGTGGTGGACCTGCACCCGGGTGTGTTTGC
>VBAN01000032.1:6403-6764 GCA_005882445.1 Candidatus Segetimicrobium genomatis
CAGGCACTATTATGGAGAGGGAGCGCCGCGAGCGTGGTGGACCTCCACCCCGCCGGATTTGACTCCTCCGAGGCCCTCGGCATCTCGGGTGATCTGCAGGTGGGGTGGGGTTCCGGTCCGGCCGCAGGAGGGCACCACCACGCACTATTATGGAAAGGGAGCGCGGCGAGCGTGGTGGACCTCCACCCCGCCGGATTTGACTCCTCCGAGGCCCGCGGCATCTCCGGTGATCAGCAGGCGGGGTGGGGCTCCGGTCCGGCCACCAAGGGACAGATTCACGCGTTGTTGTGGCGCGGCAGCGCCGCGAGTATGGTGGACCTCCACCCTTCCGGGTTCGATTCTTCTCAGGTTCTTGGCATCT
>VBAN01000225.1 GCA_005882445.1 Candidatus Segetimicrobium genomatis
AGCGTATCGCGCTCCTACAAGAGTATGAACGCACGCTCGCCCAGATCGGACCGTTCGTGCCGCTGTTCCAGCCCGCGATCCCGTACGCGTTCCGGGCCACTGTCCAAGGCGTCGCCTACAACAGCGTCTGGGCCATCGATCTGTATCCGATCCGGAAGACCGCGTAGCGCTCGTCACCGATGCGGCGCCGGACGTTCTTGACAGCGGCTGCGGGTGCGGCCGGGCTCGCGCTGGCCGGCCGGATGCGCGGAGCGGTCCCTGCCCGTGCGGCGCCGGCGGCGGACCAGAAGACCCTGATCATGGCGCCCAACTTCGTCATCCGGAGCCTCGATCCGGGGCACACCCTCGAGCCCGACGGCGAGATGGTCACCCATGCGTGCTACGACGCGCTGGTGACGTTCGAGGGCGCGGATCTGTCGACCCCGAAGCCGCACCTCGCTACGACCTGGAAGGTCTCCGACGGCGGCCGGCTCTACACGTTTGCCCTGCGCCCCAACGTCCGGTTCGCGAGCGGCAACCCGGTGACGTCGGCCGATGTGAAGTGGTCGTTCGACCGGGTGATCAACCTCAAGTCGAATCCGGCGTTCTTCCTGGCCAACGTCGACGAGGTCCTGGCCCCCGCTCCGGACACCGTGGTGGTCCGCCTCAGGCAGCCGCAGCCATCGATCATCCCGATCCTCTCGAACGGCGCGCTCGGCATCATGGACAGCACGCTGGTCGCCACCCAGGGAGGGGACGCCGGCCCCGACGCCAAGACCAAGGACCAGGCCGAGGCCTGGCTGCAGTCGCACTCCGCGGGCAGCGGGCCGTTCATGATCCAGAGCTACACGCCGACCCAGGAGCTCGTGCTCGCCCGCAATCCGACTCACTGGCGCGGCCCCGCGAAGCTGGATCGGGTCGTGCTGCGCAGGGTCCCCGAGGCGTCGACGCAGGCGCTGCAGCTCGCGCGCAGCGATCTCGACATTGGGCTCAGCCTCGGTCAGGCGAACCTGCCGCTGCTGCGCCGCGTGCCGTCGGTCACGATCCAGTCGAGCGTCGTCGCGACATCGTTCGTGATGATGGTCAACATGGATCCCGCGCTCTCCGGCCAGCTGGCGAACCCCAAGGTGCTGCAGGCCATCCGGTATGCCTTGGACTACGGGGGGATCCTGACGATCGCCGGACCCGGCGCCCAGCGCATGGCCGGCGTCATTCCGAACGACCTGCCCGGGGCGCTCGATCCGCGGGAAGCCGCCAAGACGGACAAGAACAAGGCGAAGGCGCTCCTCAAAGAAGCCGGACTGGCGGAGGCCAGGGGCCGGTTGATGTTCT
>VBAN01000012.1:0-357 GCA_005882445.1 Candidatus Segetimicrobium genomatis
ACAAGTACTACTGTCCCGGCGCCGGGATCGCGCTGGAAACGCCTGCCGTTGGCGTGGGAGGACGCACGGAGCTCATCAGTATTCAGCACAGATAACCCGCCGCGGCCGGGCCCGCTTCATCGGGCGGTGACGCGCCGATCTCCCCGCGGCGCACACTTAAACGGCTCCGGCCTCGCCGGCACCCGCCATCCCGCGGACGAATCCCTCGGTGATCGCCTCAGGCATCGTGATGGCCCGGCCCACGACGACGGCCCAGGCGCCGGCCCGGAGCGCGGCGGCCGCCTGTTCAGGAGTTCCGATCCGGCCCTCGGCCACCACCGGGACGGAGACGCGGCCGGCCAGTTCCCGGATGAGTTC
>VBAN01000012.1:506-7325 GCA_005882445.1 Candidatus Segetimicrobium genomatis
ACACGGCAGGTCTCGTGGATGCGGGCAATCAGTTGGGGAAGGGGGTGCGGAGTCGCGGCGCGCTCCCGGGTTGCCTGGACCGCCACGATATCGGCGCCGGCCGCGGCGACGGCGCGCGCGGCGTCGAAGGTGGGGGTGATGTACACGGGCGACGACTCCCGCATCTTGTAGAGGCCGATGACGGGAATGGCCACGACGCGGCGGACCGCGGCGATGTCGTCGGGTCCATCGATGCGAACACCGCCGGCCCCGCCCCGCTCCGCGCACTGCGCCAAGGCGGCGATGATCGTGGAATCCCGGAGCGGGCTGCCGGGGAGCGCCTGGCAGGAGACAATGAGACGGCCGCGCAGCCGGGCGAGGATCGGATGCGTCACGTTCTGCTGCGCAGCTCCCAGGTCGCCGCGAGCAGCGCCAGCCGCTCGGGGGAGTGCGCCACCCCCGCCGCCTGCATCGCCAGCAGCAGCGCGCCGACCGCCGGCTCGAACCTCGGCGGGACCAGCACCGCGCCGGGGGCGCGCGCCGCGATGGCGGTTTTGAGCGGGGCGAGGATCACCGAACCCGCCCTGAAGACGCCCCCGACCGGGGCCACCGCCGCCGTTCCGTCAGGCCAGGTGAGCCTGCGGACGACCGCGGCGGCGATCGCGGCGAGCCCTTCGGCCCCTGTGTTGACGAGGGAGACCGCGACCGGATCGCCCGCGGCCGCGGCGGCCGTGACGGCGGACGCGAGGGCCGCGATCTCCGGCCGCTGAACGCGGCCCTCATAGAAGAGCAGCGGGATCTCCCCCAGGCTCCGGCCGAACTGGCGCGGGATCTCGGTCTCGAGCACGGTGGACGGTCCCGTGCCGTCATGCGCGTGCAGGGCGGCGCGCACGCCGCCCAGTCCCAAGGCAAACCCGCTCCCCTCGTCTCCGAAGAGGTATCCCCATCCGCCGGCCCTCGCCTCCTGGCCCTGAGGATCCCGGCCCAAGGACACGGACCCCGTGCCGGCGATCACCACCACCCCGGGCCGGCAGGCGAGGGCGCCGGCCAGCGCGACCGACGCATCGCTTTCGATCCGCATGATGCGCGCCGTGAGCAGCGGACCGACGACGGCGGCAAACGCCCGAGCAGGCTCGCTGTCCCGGCTGATGCCGGTCATGCCGAAATGCGCCGCCTCGAACGCGGGCCGGTCGAGCCCCGCGGCGGCCAGGGCCCCATTCAGCGCGTTGAGGACGGCGCTGCGCGCGCGCTCTTCTCCCCCGGGCGCCAGGATGTGGTTGCTGGGACCGCCGCGGCCGATGCCGAGGACGCGCCCTTCGCGATCGCACATCGCCAGGGCCGTGCTCGTGGCGCCGCCGTCGACGCCGAGAAAATATTCCATGGGCGAGCAGGCTTCTCGGACCGCCGCGGCCGATCCTCCCGGCCGTGGATGGTGTTCGGGCCCCTAGGATGCATCGATCAGAGCAGGGCGGCGGCCACCGCGGCGGCGATCCTGGGGCGGAGGGTGAGGATCTCGGTGCGGTCCCGTCCCAGATGGATCGCGTTGGTGAGGAGGACGATGGCCAGATCGTCTTCCGGATCGATCACCAGCGAGGTGCCGGTGAAGCCGGTGTGCCCGAACGCTCGGGGCGAGAGGGACGCGCCCCACCATCCCTGCGGGCCGGTGAGCGCCCATCCGAGGCCGCGGCCGGCTCCCTGCGTCTGATCCGCCGTCGCTTCGCGAACGAGGCCGGCATCGAGGAGGCGGCCGTTGGGGCCGCGTCCGCCGTCGAGCCACATGCGGCAATAGGCGATGAGGTCGTCCGCGGTGCCGAACACCCCGGCGTGGCCCGAGACCCCGCCCATGGCGTACGCGTTGCTGTCGTGCACTTCGCCCCAGATGAGCCGCCGCCGCCACGTGTGCCTGCGGCCGGCCTCGCCGGCCATCGTCTGCTCGATGGCGGTGCCGTCCTCGGTCGGCGCGATGCGCTCGAGGAGCGCGCGATCAGGGGAGTAGCCCGTGTCGATCATGCCGAGGGGAGCGAAGATGCGCCCGCGGGCGAGGACGTCTAGGGTGGCGCCCAAGGTCCGGCGCACGACCTCGCCGAGCAGGATGAACCCCAGGTCGCTGTAGACGACCTGCCCCCCGGGGACGGCGGCGGACACCTTCGCCGCCGCGCGCGCGACCACGGCGTCGTATCCCGACGCCTCCAGGTAGAACGGGATCCAGGCCGGCAGGCCCGAGGTATGGGACAGCAGGTGCCGCAGCGTGATGGCGGACGGACCGCACTCGGGGAGATGCGCGGCGACGGCATCGTCGAGCGCAAGCCGGCCTTCCGCCGCGGCCTGGAGGATCAGCGGGACGGTGACGACGACTTTGGTGAGGGACGCCAGGTCGTAGATGGTCTCCGGCGCGGTGGGCTGCCGGGTCGGGGTCAGCGACCTATCCCCGACCGCCCATCGGATGATCCGCTCCCCGCGGTGGAAGACGGCCAGCACCGCGCCCGGATAGGCGCGGCCGATGCCCTCCTCGAGCAGCGCGCGGACAGGCGCGAGCGCCGGCGGAACGCGGTGCGGGTCCCCGGCCGCCCCGCGCATCTTCTCCGCGTCTCCGCGGGCTCTCACGCGGGGCCGTCCCCCGCCGCGCCCGGCGGCCACGTGAACTTTCCCAGCACCGCGGCGTGGCGCGCCCCGGTGACCCGGGGGAGGTTCCCCGGGAGGCCCATCAGGGACGCGTGGCCGAGGAGCGCGAACGCCAGCGCTTCTTTCGCGTCCGAGGGGACGCCGAATTCGTCGATCCGCCGCACGCGAAGAGGCGCCACGGCGGCGGTGAGGTCCCGCAGCAGGGTCGGGTTATGGACGCCCCCGCCCGAGGCGATGAGCTCCTCGACGGGATGGCGGGGCAGCACGTGCCGGGAGATGTTCAGCGCGACCGCCTGGGCCGCAAAGGCGGTCGCGGTGGCCAGCAGGTCTTCGGCGGGGACGGTTCCCCATCGAGCCAGCAGATCCTGAAGGAAGGGGCGGCCGAATTGCTCGTGCCCGGCCGCCTTCGGCGGGGCGGCGGCAATGAAGGGGTGGTTCATCAGCGACGCCAGCATCTCGCGGTGGACGCGCCCCCGGGCCGCGTGGGCGCCGTCGCGATCGAACGGCTCTCCGAAAAAGCGGCGGGCGAGCCCGTCGATGATCATGTTGGCCGGGCCGCAGTCGAAGGCATACACGTCCTCGCGCCGCGTCCCGGCCGGCAGCACGGTCAAATTGGAGATCCCGCCGAGGTTGAGCGCGATCCGGCCGGTGGGTCCGCCGAGCAGGAGCAGGATGACCGGCCGGCCCGTGCGCTCGGCGATCACCGCCGCCTCTGCCAGCTGGAGCGTGGCGGCGCGGCTCAACGGGTTGGCGGGGTCGCCGGCGGCGACGTGGGCGACCGTCTGGCCGTGCGAGGCGATGAGGTCGACCGAGTCCATCCCGTACCCGGCCGCCCGGGCCGCGGCCAGGGCGGCGGAGGCGAAGAGTTCCCCGAGGAGATAGTTGAGGGAGGCCGCCTCCTGCATCGTGGCCGGCTCGGTGAACATGTCGACCAGCCGCTGCCGCACGCCGGCGGGATACGGCGTGGTGGTCCACCCCCGCAGGCTGATGCCGGGCCGCTCCCCCGGCCGGTCGGTGATCTCGACGGCGGCCGCGGTGATGCCGTCCGCAGACGTGCCGGAGATGAGCCCGATGATCGTCTTGGTGGGCTTGGCCCGAATGCGGGCGAACGGGTCGGCGGTCATGCGCGCGGAATCACAGGGTGCGCCGTCACGGGACCCGCGGTCACGGCGCGGCCAGCGCCCGGCGGACGCTTCCCCCGGCGCGCACCAGCCGCTCCGACGCCGCCTCCGGGTCGAGACGGGCGCGGAGCATGACGATCGCGACCGGCGCACGCCCGCCGGCGCGGGCGAGGGCCTCGACGGCCTCGGGTTCCGCGACCCCTGCCGCGGCCGCCACGATCCGGACCGCCCGCCGGCGGAGCTTGGCGTTCGTGGCGGTGAGGTCCACCATCAGATTCCCGTAGACCTTGCCGAGCTGGACCATCGCCAGCGTGCTCAGCATGTTCAGCACGAGCTTCTGGGCGGTCCCGGCTTTGAGCCGGGTGCTTCCGGCGATGACTTCCGGACCGACCAGGGGAACGATGGCCAGCTGGCACGCGGCTTCGAGCGGCGAGGACGGCGTGCAGGCCACGGCGATCGTGGCCGCCCCTCGTCCGGCCCGGCGCCCCGCGCGTCCATCGCCCGCGCGCCCGCGGCCTCGTCATCCTCGGCGCCTTCCACAGCCTCGGTCACCGCCTGCGCCTCTCCCGCGAGCACCGCCTGCACCAGGTCCGGCGGGGTGCCGAACGTGGGCGGGCACTCCGCCGCGTCCAGCACGGCGAGGCGGCCGCTGGTCCCGGCGCCGACGTAGATCAGCCGGCCCCCGCGGCGCAGCGCGTCGGCGATGCGGACGACCGCCTCCGCGATCCGCGGGAGCACCGCTTCCACCGCGGCGGGGACGCGCCGGTCTTCCTCGTTCATCAGCCGCGCCTGGTCGAGCGGAGCGCGGAGATCCAGGTCCCGCGTGCGGTCGTTGATGGCTTCGGTCAGGAGCTCAGCTTCGCGCATGCCGCACCTCGTCACTGACGTTGGATGCCCAGGTCGCCCGGATCTCATACCGGTTCTCGGCCCGCGGCGCTCACACCCGCAGGCGCGGATCCAGGAGGTCGCGGAGGCCGTCGCCGATGAGATTGAAGCCGAGCACGATCAGCGCAATCGCCGCGCCCGGGAAGACCGCGGTCCACGAGGCCAGGGCCATGAACCGGCGGGATTCGGCGAGCCTGTTCCCCCAGGACGGCGTGGGGGGTTGCGTGCCGAGGCCGAGGAAGCTCAGGGCGGACTCGGTGAGGATCGCGAGCGACAGGCTGAGCGAGGTCTGCACGATCAGCGGCGCCGCGATGTTCGGCAGGATGTGGTTCCAGAGAATTCGGCCGGTCCCGGCCCCCAGGGCGGAGGCCGCATCGACGTACTCGAGGCCGCGGACGGCCAGCGCGCCGGCCCGGCTGACCCGGGCAAACTGCGGCGTGTAGACCACGCCGATCGCCGCGACAATCGTCCACACCGCCGTGCCGGCGGCCGCCATGATGGCGATCGCCAGCAGCACCGCGGGAAAGGCGAAGATCACGTCCATCGAACGCATCAGCACCCCGTCGAGCGCCCCGCCGAAGTACCCCGCGGCAACGCCGGCCGCTCCTCCCACCGTCAGGGCCACCAGGACCGACGCGAACGACACCGACAGCGACACGCGCGCTCCATAGAGCAGCCGGCTCGCGACGTCTCTCCCGAACTGGTCGGTCCCGAACGGATGCGGCCCACCCGGCGGGGCCAGCAGGGCCTGGGAGGCCATGGCGAGCGGATCGCCGGGGGCAAGCACGGGGGCGGCCCCGGCGGCCAGGAGATAGCCTCCCACGATCACGGCCCCCGCGACCGCGACAGGCGTCCGCAGGAATCGAACGGCGAAGGTGGGGCGCGGGCGCGGCGGCGCCGCCGGCCGCGGCCGCGGGCGGGGCGCCGCCGGGGGGCTGATCACTCGTACCGCACCCGTGGATCCACGTACGCGTACAGCACGTCCACCACGATATTGGTCAGCACGAACAGCATGGCGATGACGAGGACCACCCCCTGCACCACCGGATAGTCCCGCTGGGCGATCGCGTTGAGCGCCAGCCGGCCCATGCCCGGCAGCGCAAACACCTCCTCGATCACGACCGTGCCGCCGAGGAGATACCCGGCTTGAAAGCCGACCACGGTGATCACCGGGATCAGCGCGTTGCGCAGCGCATGCCGGGTGATCACGAGGCGTTCCCGCAGCCCTTTCGCCCGCGCCGTCCGGACATAGTCCTGCCCGAGGACCTCGAGCATCGAGGAGCGGACGAACCGCATGATCACCGCGGTCAGGACGACCCCGAGCGAGAATGCCGGAAGGGCCAGCACCGTCAGGTTGCCGGCGGGGTCGGCGAAGAAACGGACGTAGACGCCGATCGAGGCGATCGGGAGGATGCGCCCCGGGAGGAAGAGCAGCAGCATCGTCGCCAGCCAGAAGTTGGGGATGCTGAGGCCGATCAGCCCCCCGACACGAATGGCCGCGTCCTCGGCGGTCCCCCTCCGGATCGCTGACGCGATCCCGATGGGCAGCGCCACGGCGAGGGCGAAGAGGAGCGCCAGCACGGTCAACTCCACGCTCACCGGCAGCCGGGCGAGGATGTCGGGCAGCACCGGCCGGCTGGTCCGCAGCGAGACGCCGAAGTCTCCCCGGACGACGCGGCCGATCCAGTCGGCGTACTGGAGCGGGAGCGGCTTGTTCAGGCCAAACAGGCGCCGGAGTTCCTCCATCTGCGCCGGCGTCATGTCGACCTGGGTGCCGAGGAACATCTGGAGGGCGTTCCCCGCAATCAGGTGGATGAGCAAGAAGACGACAACAGACACCCCCCAGAGGACTGGCAGGAGGGTGAGGAGCCGGGCGAGGATAAACGCGGCCACGCGGCCCGGCCGGGCCGGGAGCGCCCGGCCCGGCGGTCGGTCAGCGCTCGATCGAACAGGAAGACCGCCGGCGCCTTCTCGACGAGCTGGCGCTGGAGGTCGTTGTAGATCGGTTTGCGCTCGGCGCCCACCACGCGCACGCGGCCGCGGTCGAGCAGCTTGTCCACCTCGGCGTCCTTGAAGAGGAAGTTGTTGACCGCGCCGGTGCTGTAGAACGTCCGGTACAGGAACCGGTCGGGGTCGGGATCGCCGCCCCGGAGCTCGATCATCGTGTCGAAGTCGCGCTTGACCCAGCGGTTGATGTAGGTCCCCCACTCGA
>VBAN01000227.1:0-1227 GCA_005882445.1 Candidatus Segetimicrobium genomatis
CGTCAGATAGTACAGGTAAATGAACGGGCTGCTGAGACTGCCCGAGATGATCACCACCAGCGTGACCACGAGAATATCGAGGGCGATGATCAGGTCGGCCTTCCGGAGCAGCGCGAACCACCGGGGGCCGAGCGCGAGCAGGAGCACATAGACCCCGACCAAAGCGACGGTGGTGTGAATGGTCGGGTGGTTGATCGGGATGATTCCAAGCGAGAGGGCCAGGATCAACATCAGGAGGATCATGACCCGCACGAGGCTGATCCATTCCTCGGCGGTGCGGGCTCCGAGGCGCCTTAAGGGTGTCGGCAGCTTGTCGTTTACCGGGGCGGTCACGGGACCTCCTCACCGGGAATGGCGGACATTCTCCGGCCAAGGCTGGGACCGGCGCACTGGCCCAAGCCCAAAGCATTAAGTGTGTACCCCATTAGGGGGCGCGACAGGACACCTGCGCCGAGGGACTTCCACACGTGTTCAGGCGGCGGGCAGCCCCAGCGGGTACCCGCCGTCCTCCAGCACGCGGTCCGCGATCGAGCGCCGGAGGGCCAGCATGTTCGAGGGCGTCTCCTCGAGCAGACCGCTGATGCCGGCCAGGTCCCGCGCCAACTCCGGGCCGTCCTCGACCGCGGTCAGCACCTCGATGGCGAGGGTCCGCAGGCGTCCCGCCACCTCCCCGGCCGCCGCCAGGGCGAGATTGGCCATCAGGCCGCCTCCGCCGGCGCCCATCTCCGCTCGCAGGACCCCGGATTCGGCGGCAAACAGTTCGATCATCTGGTCGCTCAGCGCGGCAAGGACTTCCTGGTGCTCCTCGAGATCGGGCCCGAGGCGGTCGACGGCCCGTCCCAGGCACGCCAGGGTGACCGTGCGGGCCCGCGCGAGGCGATCCGATGCCGGGGCATCCGAGCCCCCCCCGGCCCGGCCGAGGCCCTCGGCGGCGGACTTCGCGGCGTCGAGCAGAGGGAGGCGGCCCCGGGCGGCGCGCCGCAGCACCTGGCCGGCGATGACCAGCCGGTTGATCTCGTTCGTTCCCTCGTACAGGCGGTTGATGCGGGCGTCCCGGTACGCCCGGGCGGCCGGGTAGTCCTCGATGAACCCGTAGCCGCCGTAGATCTGCACGAGCTCGTCCACGACGAACCCTGACGCCTCCGAACCGTACACCTTGTCGATCGCGCACTCTACCGCGTACTCCTCAACGGCCTTGACCGGACTATCCGGTGCCTGCCGTGCCGC
>VBAN01000227.1:1332-14094 GCA_005882445.1 Candidatus Segetimicrobium genomatis
GGCGATCGGCCGCCCGAACTGGCGCCGTTCGCGCGCGTAGGCAACCGCATCGCGAAGGGCGTGCTTGGCCGCGCCCACACATCCCGCGCCGAGCTTCAGCCGGCCCACGTTGAGGATATTGAGCGCGATAACGTGCCCCCGCCCGGGCTCGCCGATCACGTTCTCGCGCGGCACCCGCACGTTGTCGAGGAAGAGGGAGGTGGTGGACGACCCCCGGAGACCCAACTTGTGCTCCTCCGGGCCCACCGTGAATCCCGCCGTCGCGCGGTCGACGATGAAGCAGGTAAGCTTCCCATCGACCTTCGCGTACAGGATGTACACGTCGGCGATCCCGCCGTTGGTGATGAACTGCTTGCTTCCCGTCAGCCGGTAGCTCCCATCCGGGTCCTGCACCGCGGAGGTGCGGAGCGACAGCGCGTCCGATCCCGCCGTGGCCTCGGTCAGCGCGTAGGCCCCGATCAGCTCCCCGGTCACCATGCGGGGGAGGTAGCGCGTCCGCTGGGAGTGCGCGCCGAAGAACACGATCGGCAGCATCCCGATCGTCGCGTGCGCGCCCACGCTGGACGAGAGCGACCCGCGGGAGATCGTCTCGGCCAGCAGCACGCCGGTCACCGGGTCGGGCCCCAGCCCTCCGTATTCGGGCGGCACCTCCGCCGCAAACACGCCGAGGGCGCCGAGCCTGGTGAGGACCGCGCGCATCAGCAGCAGGTCCTTCGCCTCCAGCCGCGCATCGAGGGGCGCGACCTCCTGGGCGAGGAAGGCCCGGACCGTCCGCGCGATCAGGCAGTGCTCATCGGACAGCTGCTCCGGGGTCAGGACCTGCGAGGGCTGGGGCGGCGCGATGATCCACCATCCGCCCCCCGCCCGTCCTTCGATCGCCATGCGCCGCGCCTCCGGGCGTTACGACGAAGGTTTCTCCGGGTAGGTGTACCACCCTTTGCCGGTCTTGCGCCCGTAGTCCCCGCGCTCGTACCGCTCCACGATGCTGCGGGCGGGCCGCTGCGTGGGATCGCCGGTTTCCCCAAACCGCTGCGTGCGGACGTGGTAGGCGATGTCGATGCCGTTCATGTCCATCAGCTCGAACGGCCCCATCGGATGGCGCAGCCCCTTCTTGACCGCCACGTCGATGTCCTCGAACGAGGCGATCCCCGCCTCGTAGAGCCGCACCGCCTCGTCCATGATCGCGGCGAGGATCCGGTTGACGACGAACCCCGAGATCTCGCGCCGCAGCAGGACCGGCGTCCGGCCCATCCGCCGCGCCAGCCCCATCGCCGCCGCCGCGGTCGCCTCGCTGGTCTCGGGGTGCATGACGACCTCGACGAGCTCCATCACCAGCGGGGGATTCAAGAAGTGCATGTTGCAGACCTGCCCCGGCCGTGAGGTGGCCGCCGCCAGGAGCGAGCCGCGGATCGTGCTCGAGTTGGTGGCGAGGATCGCCGGCGCCGGGGTGATCCGGTCGAGCTGGGTGAAGAGGGCGCGCTTGTCGTCGAGCCGCTCGATCACGGCCTCGATGACGAACTCGGCGTCCCGCGCCCCGTCCTCCAGGCTGGTCGTCCAGCGCAACCGGCCCAGGGCGCGCTCGGCGTCCGCCGGCGTGAGCCGTCCCCGCTGCACCCACCGCGCCATGTGGGCGCGGTTGCTGGATTGCGCTCGATCGAGCGCCTCCGCCCGCACATCCACCACCGCGGTGGTGCAGCCTGCCAGCGCGCCCAGCATCGCGATCTGGTGGCCCATCGTCCCGGCGCCCACCACGCACAACCGCCGCACCGCGTCAGGTTCCATGGATGCCCACCCCGCCGCCGATCCCTCCGGTGCGCGGCCCTTACCGGGCCGTCGCGCCCCCATCGACCGCCAGCACCTGCCCGGTGACGAAATCGCTGGCGGGGCTCGCCAGAAACACCGCCGCCCCCTTCAGGTCGTCCTCGCCGCCCAGGCGGCCCATGGGGATGGTGCTGAGAATCGCCTCCCCCCGGTGCTCGATGAGCCACTGCGTCATCCGGCTGGGGAAAAACCCGGGCGCGATGGCATTCACGGTGATCCGGTGCCGCGCCCACTTCACCGCCAGATCCCGCGTGAAGGCGATCACCGCCCCCTTGCTGGCGCTGTACCCGATCGCGTCCAGCACCTCCGCGTCCGTGCCGGCGAGGCCCGCCACGCTCGCGATATTGATGATCTTGCCCCCCCGCCCGGTGTCGATCATGTGGCGGCCCACCGCCCGGCTCATCAGCATGGTCCCGGTGACGTTCGTCTCGAGCACCTTGTGCCACGCATCGAGCGGCATCTCGAGGACCGGCGCTCCCCAGGTCGCTCCCGCGTTATTGATGAGGACGTCCACCCGGCCGTACGCGCCGAGCGTCCGGGCCACGCATGATTCGACCTCCTCGGCCCGGGCCACGTCGCAGGCCGCCGCGAGCGCGCGGATGCCGCGGTCCCGGAGGCGCGCCGCGGCGGCGTCGAGCTCCCCGGTCTTGCGCGCGGTCAGCGCGAGCGAGGCGCCCGCCTCGCCGAGCGCCTCCGCCATCTGGAAGCCCAGGCCCCGGGAACCGCCGGTGACGATCGCGACTTTGCCCGTGAGGTCAAACAGTTCGCGGACGTGCATGGGTCGCCTGGGCCCGGCGCAGCCGGCGCGTCAGCCGCGCAGGACCCGCGGCTCGATGGCTTCGGCTGCCCGCTGGGCCGCCGCGAGCACGCGCTTCAGGGGAACGCCGTGGCGCTCGGCGAGCGCGCGGCAGACGTCGAACTCCGGCGCCATGTTCAAGACCCCCGACCGGTCTTCGGCGATCTTGATCGGAACGGCGCCGTACTCGGTCTGGACCTCCACGCGCCGCCGGCGCGCGGCCAGGCGGGAGACCTCGTAGACGCGCACCCCGAGGGTGGTCGTCTCGGCGAGGAGGATGCCGTAGAGCGCCCGCACGCGGTCCGGGACCGCGAGGACGCGCAGCAGATGGCCGGGGCGGCCCTTCTTCATCACGGCCGGAATCGTCATGACATCCAGCGCGCCGGCGTCGAGCAGCCGCGCCGTCACGTGCGGATAGAGCTGCGGGTTCATGTCGTCGATGGACGTCTCCAGCACCGCGAGCCGCTCGGCGCGGTCCTCGTCAGACGGCGCGGCGTTGGCCCGAGGCGGGTCGGCCGCGCCCGCGCCGGTCCCGATCCGCTCGAGGCGCATCAAGGGCAGGGCGCCCCAGCGGGTCACGAGCGAGGACAGGAGCACCGCTCCCGTGGGCGTGAGCAGCTCACCGTCGAACTCGCCGGCATACACCGGCATCCCGGCGATCAGGGCCGAGGTCGCCGGCGCCGGCACCGGGACGGTCCCGTGGCCGGTCTTCGCCCAGCCCCGCCCGAGGTTCACCGGAGAGGCAATCAGGCGGTCCAGGTTGAGGGCCCGGACGCCGGCGAGCACGCCAACGATGTCGACCAGCGTGTCCACGCCACCCAGTTCGTGCAGATGCACCTCCTCGATCGGCGTCGCGTGGATCTCCGCCTCGGCGGCGGCGAGCCGCCGCAGCACCACGGCGGCGCTGTCGCGGAAGGCCGGATCGAGAGGGGCGTCGGCGAGCACACGGGCGAGGACGGGGTAGCGCCGGGAATGGGGAGGCTCGGTCTCCTGGACCTCGACACGCACGGCGGGGACGCTCTGCCGGTGCACGCGGCCGACCGTGATGCGGACGGGAACGCCGCCCAGCAGCATGTCGCCGCTGGCCCCGCTGGCGCAATCAAGGTACCCGATGCGCATCGTCGTCGCAGAGCGCCGTCTCCCCGGAGGGCTCCTCCGGGGAACGCCGCGCCTCCGGTCCGGCATTGATCACCGCGGCCAGGTACCCGGCGCCGAAGCCGTTGTCGATGTTGACGACCGCCACGCCGGGCGCGCAGGCGTTGAGCATGGTCAGCAGCGGCGCGACCCCGCCGAAGTGCGCGCCGTAGCCCACGCTGGTCGGCACCCCGATCACCGGCGCACGGGTGAGCCCGGCCACCACCGCGGGCAGCGCCCCATCCATCCCGGCCACCACGACCAGCGCGCGCGCCCGCTCGAGAAGATCCCGCTGCGCCCCGAGCCGGTGGAGGCCCGCCACCCCGACATCGTAGGCCCGGGTCACCGACGCCCCCATTGCTTCGGCCGTGCACGCGGCTTCCTCGGCCACGGCGAGGTCCCCGGTTCCGCCGGTCAGGACCCCGACGCTGCCGATCCGGCGCTCGGGGAGCGCCCCGATCACGACCATCGACGCGGCGGGGACGTGACGCGCACCCGGAAACGCGCCCAACGCCGCCGCGGCCACCTCCGGGCCGGCGCGGGTGAGCAGCACGGGGGCCCCGGCGCCGTGGAGCGTTTCGGCGATCCGAATGATTTGCTCGGCCGTCTTGCCCGGGCAGTACACGGCTTCCGCGGCCCGCCGCCGCAGGAGCCGGTGGGTGTCCACCTTGGCAAACCCCAGGTCCGCGAACGGCAGCCAGCGGAGCGCCGCGAGCGCCGCCTCGACGCTCGTGCGGCCCGCGCGGACATCGCGCAGCAGCCGGTCAAGCGCTTCCTCGTTCACGGGCGGCCCGTCCCGGGCGTCACGCCCTGCCCCGGTCCCGCCCCTCCGGCATCGCCGGGCACTGCCCCGCCCTGCGCGCGGAGCGCCTCGGCGGCAAGCCGGCCCGAGCGCAGCCCGCGCCGATCCACCTCGACCTCGCGAAATCCGAGGGCCACCAGCGCAGCGGCGACCCGGGGCGCCTCGGCGAGCAGCCGGGGGACCGCGGGCAGCGGCACCTCGATCCGGGCGACCGCGCCGTGATGGCGGACCCGGACGTCGGGGAAGCCGAGCCGGTGGAGCACCCGCTCGCCTTCCTCGATCTGGCGGAGCGCCCCGAGCGTCACCGGAGTGCCGTGCGGGAGCCGGGACGCCAGGCAGGGCGACGCCGGCTTGTCCCACGCCTCCAGACCCCGCGCGCGGGCCAGATTCCGGATCTCCGCTTTGGTCAGCCCGGCCTCGAGCAGCGGCGCCCGCACGGCGAACTCGGCGGCGGCGCGCATCCCCGGCCGGTACTCCCCGCGGTCGTCCGCGTTCGCGCCGTAGGCCACGGCCGGCAGCCCGAGCTCCGCGGCCAAGGCCCCGAGGCGCGTGAAGAGCGCGGCCTTGCAGAAATAACACCGCTGCAGGTCGTTCCGCCGGTAGCGCGGATCGTCGAACTCGTCCGTCTCGACGACGACGTGGCGCGCGCCCATGGCCGAGGCGAGCGCCCGCGCGGCCGCCAGCTCATCGCGGGCGAGCGACGGAGAGACCGCGGTCGCGCCGACGCAGCGCTCCCCCAAAACATCGGCGGCCGCGGCCAGCAGATACGCGCTGTCGACGCCCCCCGAAAACGCCACCACCACGCCGCGGAGCGCGCGCAGCGCCTCCTCCAGCCGGGCCCGCTTGGACTCCAGGGGGAGGGATTCCGGCGCGGGACCCCGCTCGGGCGCGGGGCCTGGCTCGGGCACAACGCGCTCGGCCATTTAGAAATCTCCCCAGACCGGCCGGGCGCCCACGGGTACCGGGGCCAGCGGGGGGATGAGCGACCCGTCGCCGCTCCACTCCAGGGCGAACGGCTTCGAGATCGTCCTGGCGTGAGGCTCGAGGTGGGGGACGAGAGCGGTGGAGACCGCCACCTCCCCAAGCGTGAGCGTGTTCCGGATATAGACGATCCGCGCGTCCCCCTCGGCCGGCCGCTGGGTGGTCAGCATCGCGGTGGACACCGCATCCCGATCGGTGAGCAGGATCATCGGGAGGCGCGAGCCCTCCGTGATCGCCGCCGTGATCCCGTTCATGTAGGTCGGCTCGAGGTCGATCTTGTCCACCACCCGCTGGGAGATGATATCCGCCATGCCCACCCCGGTCGCATTGCCGTGGGTCTCCTCGGTGAGGTCGAGCACCGCGATCCGCCTGACCGTCGGGCCGCCCGTCACAAGCGGCGAGAGGTACCGGCCGGTGATGTTGGGATCCATCCCATCCCCGCTGATGTTCTTGCCGATCTCCTGCACGATCAGGACATCGATGTCCCGGACGGGGAGGCTCGCCATCAAGCTCCGGGCGCGGGTCAGCAGCACCGGCTCCCGGTCGATGAAGGGTGCAATACCGCACATGATCTGCGTCCGAGCGCGCACGATCTCCCACGCCTCTCGCAGGCGCGGCCCCAGATCCTTCGGTCCCGTCGCGTGGATCGACATCGCCCCGCGCTGCTTCCCGGCGCCGATCACGGCCATCTTGATGAGGCCGCTTTCGAACGGGCCCCGGAAGAGGGTGTGCGGCTTCACGCGGCCGATGACGACCACGGCGTCCGCGGCGTGCGCGCGGCGATCCCAGTAGACCCCGGACCCGTCGGCGAGGCGCCCCAACTCGACAACGTCCATGGACGAGACGACCGGCGCCCCCACCCGCGCCTCGGTCACCCCGAGCGCGGCCAGGACCTCCACCTGCCCCTCCGCGGTGGCCCCGCCGTGGCTCCCCATGCCGGGAAACACGAAGGGCCGGGCGCCGTGCCGGCTGAGGGCCTGCACGACGGCGGCCGCGATCCGATCGATCTCGGCGACCCCGCGGCTTCCCACCGCCACGGCCACGGTGCCTCCCTTGGGGATCCGGCGGGCCACCTCGGGCGCGTCGAATTGGCGGCGGATCTCCGCGTCCACATCGCACCGGCCCGGGGTCGCCCACCGCTGGGCCACACGCACCATCTGGGGGAACTGCACCTCGCGGGGCGCCCGGATCCCCCGCAGGCCGCGCGGGGCCGTTCGGGCCAGATCGACCTGCGTCATCGTCATCCCTCCACCGCCGTCAGAGTTTGTAGCCAATCTTCCGCAGCAGCTCGTGCCGGGCGCCCGCCTCCCCCGCGCCTTCGACGCCCAACGGCGGCTGACCGTCCACCACGCCCAGCACGCCGCGTCCCCGCGCCGTGGCGGCGACGATCACCTCCACGGGATTGGCGGTCGCGCAGTAGACCTGGCAGACCTCCGGCACCTGCCGCACCGCGCCGAGCACATTCACCGGGTAGGCGTTGCCGAGAAAGATCAGGAAGGTGTGCCCGCACCCGACCGCGAGCGCGTTCCGGGCCGCCAGGTCGACCAGGCCGGGGTCGGTGCCGGAGGTGCGGACGAGGCGCGGCCCGCTGGCTTCGCAGAACGCCAGCCCGAACCGGATGCCGGGCACGGCGCCGGCGAGGACCTCGTGGAGATCCTCGACGGTCTTGATGAAATGCGACTGGCCGAAGATCAGGTTGAGCCCCTCCGGGTTTTCGATCGGCACCGCGTGCAGCTCCATACGGGCGTCCTCCGGCCTCAAAGGAGTCTTCCACCGGCGCGGCCCGCACTCCTGGCCCGCCGGGCCAGGGCGCCTCGGGCTGCACGTAGAACCTACGAAAGGCGCGGGGGGAGACTCGCCCGGGAGGACACGCAATGCACCTGCTCAGAGAACGCGATGCCGAAGTCGTGCGCGGACGGCTGGCGGCGCTCACCCAGCCCGTACGCCTCGTCTATTTCACCGAGGGCACCTCGGGGCTCGTCATCCCGGGGCGGGAGTGCCTGTACTGTGGCGAGACCCTGCGCCTGCTGGAGGACGTCGTCAGCTGCTCGGGACAGGTCACCCTCGAGGTGCACGACCGGATCAGCGACCCCGCGTCGTCCACCGCGTATGGCGTCGACAGGGTCCCCGCGATCGTGGTGCTGGGCGCGCGCGACTACGGGATCCGCTACTACGGCCTCCCGGCCGGCTACGAGCTCGCCACGCTGCTGGACATCATCGTGGATGCCGGACGGGGGACCGCGGACCTCGAGGCCGCGACGCGGGCGGCGGTCGCGCAGCTGCCCGCGGACGTGCACCTCCGGGTCTTCGTCACCCCCACCTGACCGCACTGCCCGAGCGCAGCCAGGCTGGCTGCGGCCCTTGCGATCGAGAGCGCGCGCATCCGAACGGACATCATCGAGGCGACAGAGTTCCCGGACCTCGTCGCCAGATACGCGGTGCGGGGCGTGCCGAAGACGATCCTCAACGACCGCCTCTTCATCGACGGCGCGGTCCCCGAGCCGGATCTGGTCGCCGCGGTGAGCCAGGCGGCCGGGCAGGCCGTCCCGGAGGCACGGACATGAACACCACGATCCGCTGGACGGCGGGCATGCAGTTCGAGGGGACCGGGGAAGCGGGGGCGGCCATCACGATGGATGCGACCCCGGAGCACGGCGGAGGCGGGAGCGGGCCGTCTCCGATGGAGACGGTGCTCCTGGCCCTGGGCGGCTGCACCGGGATGGACGTGGTCGGCATCCTCACCAAGATGCGGGCGCCGCTGGCGGGGCTGGAGATCCGTGTGGCCGCCGATCGCGCGGAGGACCACCCCAAGGTCTTCACGCGGATCGCGCTTGAGTACGTCTTCTTTGGGGCCGGCCTCCGGCCCGAGCAGGTGACGCGCGCCGTGGAGTTGAGCCAGACGCGCTACTGCTCGGTCTCCGCGATGCTGCGCCGGATCACGGAATTCACGTACACGTGGCGGATCGAGGAGGCGCCCCCGGGCGCCTGAGCCGCGGGCGGCCGCGGCGCGGGGGCCACTCCTAGACGAGGCCCCGGAGCCGAAGCCGGATGTCGTTGGGGCTGTCCGCGTAGTGCATCCCGGTTTCGGTGTCGATCACGGCCTCCTGGATGAGCGCGTAGACCGCCTGATCGAAGGTCTGCATCCCCTCCCGCGTCCCCGCCTGCATCGCCGCGCGCAGCCCGGAGATATTGCCTTTCTTCAGCAGTTCGCGGATGTGCGGGGTGGCCACCATCAGCTCCAGGGCCAGCACCAGCCCCTTCCCGTCGGACCGCGGGATCAGCCGCTGGGAGACCACCGCCAGCAGGTCGAGCGAGAACAACAACTGGACGCTCTCGTGGGCTTCCGCGGGGAAGAACCGGAGGATCCGCTCGATCGTCTGGCTCGCGTTCGTCGAGTGCAGGGTGCTCAGGACGAGGTGGCCGGTCTCGGCAAAATGCACGGCGGCGGTCGCGCTCTCAGCGTCCCGCATCTCGCCGATGAGGATGACGTCGGGCGTCTGCCGGAGGGCGTCCCGCAGCGCCATGTGGAACGAGTCGCAGTCGGAGCCGATCTCCCGCTGGCTCACCAGGCTCCGCTGATCGGCGTGGACGAACTCGATGGGGTCTTCGATCGTCACGATATGGCCGGGCGCGTGGCGGTTGCGGTAGTCGATCATCGACGCGAGGGTGGTCGACTTCCCCGACCCGGTGGGGCCGGTCACCAGGACCAGCCCGCGCTGGCCGAGCGCCAGATCGGCGATCATCTTCGGGAGCCGGAGTTCCTCGAACGACGGGATCTCGCTCTTGATCCTCCGGATGACGATCGCCGGCATCGACCGCTGCATGTAGATGTTCGCGCGGTACCGTCCCAGGGCCGGGGTGTGGTAGGCGAGGTTCACCTGCTGCCACTCCTCGAACTCCTTGCGGTGCCGCGGCTGCATCAGCTGCCCGGCCAGCCGCTCCACCGCCTCGGGGGTGAGCGGGGTCTCGCCGATGGGCATCAGCTGATTGGCGATCCGCAGCATCGGCGGGACCTCGGTCTTGATGTAGAGATCGGACGCCTGGCGGCTGACCATATGAATGAGCAGGTCGTTGATCTCCACGGGCTACCGCTTGGGCCGGAGGTCGGCGAGCTCGGGGCGGCCGCCCGCCGCGTCCTCCGCGAACGACTGCTTTTCGACCGCGACCTTCAGCGCCTCGTCCGGGCTGATCTTCTTGTTCTTCACCAGGACCTTGAAGCTCTGGTCGAACGACTGCATGCCGTCGCGCGCGCCGGTCTGAATCGCCGAGGGGAGCTGATGGATCTTGTTCTCGCGGATGATGTTCCGGATCGCCGCCGTGCTCACCATGATTTCCATGGCCGCCACCCGCCCGCCGCCGTTCAGGGCGGTGACCAGCGTCTCAGCGACCACGCCCAGCAGCGACTCGGCGAGCTGGACGCGGATCTGCTCCTGCTGGTGCGGGGGAAAGACGTCGACCACCCGGTTGATCGTCTGCGGCGCGTTGTTCGTGTGCAGCGTGGACAGGACGAGATGGCCGGTCTCCGCCGCGGTCAGCGCCAGGGCGATCGTCTCAAGGTCGCGCATCTCACCGACGAGGATGACGTCGGGATCCTCTCGCAGCGCGCTCCGTAAGGCCGCGGCGAACGACATCGTGTGGGGCCCGACCTCCCGCTGGTTGATGTTGCACCGCTTGTGCGCGTGGACGAACTCGATGGGGTCCTCGACCGTGATGATGTGATCCTCGCGCCGTTCGTTCATGTGATCGATCATCGCGGCGAGCGTGGTCGACTTCCCGGAACCCGTGGGCCCGGTGATCAGGACCAGCCCGCGGTCCTGCATCGCCAGGTCTTTGAGGACCGGCGGCATCCCCAGGTCGTCGAGGGACTGGACCCCCTCCGGGATGAGCCGCAGGACGGCGCCTTCCCCCAGGCGATGGAGGAAGGCGTTGATCCGGAACCGGCCCACCCCGTTCAGCTCGAGCGAGAAGTCGAGATCGTGGGTGGCTTCGAATTTCGCCTTCTGATCGTCGGTGAGGATGTCGTAGATCAGGGCGTGGATCTCCTCGCGGCCGAGCTCGGGCATGTCGAGCCGGGTGAGTTTGCCGTTGATCCGCAGCGTGGGCCGGGCCCCGGCGGTCAGGTGCAAATCGGAAGCGTGCAATTGCTTGGTTTGGATGAGCAGGTCGGTAATATCCATCAGCGTCCTCCGGTCCTCGGGATCGTCCTTCCGGAGAGATCAGGCCATCGCCGGCGTCACGTCCGACCGAACACGCCGAACATATGATGGACGGCGGTCGATTGATGTTCTGTGTATGCCCAGATGAAATGGAGGATCGGACACCGAATTACATTGGGACCGAGGGGGGTCGCGCCGAGATGATGCTGAGTAGCGGAAAGCTCACCAACCTGGTGCGCCTCGCCGACGCGGCGGGACGCTTCAAGATGCTGGCCGTCGACCAGCGAGACTCGATGCGGGCCGCGCTGGCCAAGGCGGCGGGGCGCCAGCCCCGGGATGTCGCCTACGAGGAGATGGCCTCCACCAAGGCCCTGATCACCGATCTGCTGTCACCGCACTCCACGGCGACGCTGGTGGATCCCATCTACGCGCTCCCTCGGGCGGTCAAGGTCGTGCCCGGCGACGTCGGCCTCCTCGTTGCCGTGGAGGACGGCGAGTACGACCAGGTCGGGCCCACCGGGCGCGAGCGCAAGACCAGGCTGCTGGACGGGTGGTCCGTGGCGCAGGCGAAGCGGTCGGGGGTGAACGCGATCAAGCTCCTGCTCTACGACACGCCGGAAGCGTCGGCCGAGGTGCGGGCGCACCAGCGGCAGATCGTGCGGCGGGTGGGTGAGGAGTGCGTCCGCCACGATCTCCCGTTCCTGCTGGAGGTCGTGACGTACCCGATCGAGGATGCCGCCGCGGACACGCCCGAGTTCGCCCGGAAGCGGCCGCGCCACGCGATCGACGCGGCGCGGGACTTCTCGGACGCGTCCTTTCAGGTGGATCTCCTCAAGCTCCAGTTCCCCGCCGACCTCAAGTACGCGCGCCAGTTTCACCAGGCGGTGTTTGACGGCAAGGAGCGGCCGGCCGTGTATTCCCTCGAGGAGATCCGGGCGTTCTGCCGCGAGCTCAACGAGGCGGCCCGGCGGCCCTGGGTGCTCCTGAGCGGCGGCGTCGGGATCCAAGAGTTCCTCGTCGACCTGGAACTGGCCGTCGAGGCCGGCGCCAGCGGCTTTCTGTGCGGGCGGGCAATCTGGCAGGAGGTCCTCCCGCTCCACCCCAACCGGGAGCGGATGCGGGGCTACCTCACCTCCACGGCGGTCTATAACTACATTCGCGCCAACGCCACGGCCGAGCGCGCGCGGCCGTGGTATGCGCATCCGCACATCGGCGGCTGGGAGAACCTGCGGCTGCACGACGGCGACGCGGAGTGGTACCGCCGGTACGGGACCTCCCTGCAGCGCGGCGAGTAGCCCGGGAGGTTCCCTCTGAGGCCGGCTAGCCGCCGCCGGTCCGGGGCGCGTCCCCCTCCACCCGCTCCTTGAGACGGGCGAAGTCGTCGGGGGTATCCAGGTCCGCGGCGGCCAGAGGCGGGAGGGATACCTCCGCCACCAGGTCCGGGTGCCGCTCGATGAGGAAGCGCCCCCCGACGTCTCCGGTGAGGCCCCGGGCCTCGTCGAAGAGCGCGCGGCCCAGCAGCGTCGGCGCCCCCGTCACCGCGCCATACCGGGATGCGATGATCGGCTTCCCCGTCCGCCGGTGCGCGTCGATGAGGGCGTTGATGGCGGCCGCTTCCACGCACGGCTGGTCGCCGAGGAGGACGACGGCCGCCTCACAGTGGGCAGGCAGCGCGGCGATCCCCGCCGCGAGCGAGGTGCCCATGCCCTCACGGGAGCGGCCGTTGACCACCAGCCGCACGAGCGGGCCGCGCACCTCCGCCGCAATCCGATCCTCCGCCTCGCCCACGACGACCACGATCTCCCCGCACGCCGACCCTCGGGCGTTCTCCACGACACGGCGGACCACGCTGCGGCGGGCCAGGGGCAGGAGCAGCTTCGGCCTCCCCATCCGGCGCGACTGCCCGGCGGCGAGGATGACGGCGGCGATCACGGATCACACCGCCGCGTCGTTACGCCCGGCGCGGTCGCTCGGGGGCGTCGGCGACGCGCGCTGAAACCGACTCGGCATCAGCGGGCTCGTGAATCGGCCCCCGGCGGTCGCGGAGCGAGGCCGTCGCCCGACCGTTGTGC
>VBAN01000013.1:0-1884 GCA_005882445.1 Candidatus Segetimicrobium genomatis
ATCGTGCGGCGGGGCGGGCTCGACCCGGCCGTCATCGAGGATGTCATCCTCGGGTGCGCCAATCAGGCGGGAGAGGACAACCGCAACATCGCCCGGATGGCCGTGCTCCTGTCCGGGCTCCCCCCGGAGGTCCCCGGGCAGACGGTGAACCGGCTGTGCGGCTCAGGGATGCAGGCGGTGCACGCCGCGGCGCACGCGATCGCCGCCGGCATCGGCGATGTCTACATCGCCGGCGGGGTCGAGAGCATGACCCGGGCTCCCTACGTCATGGCCTCGCCCGAAGACGCGTTCCCGCGAGGCCCCATCGTCCTGCAAGACACGACGATCGGCTGGCGATTTCCCAACCCCAGGCTGGCGGAGACCTACCCGCTCTACAGCATGGGCGAGACCGCCGAGAACGTCGCGGAGCGGTACGGGATCTCGCGCGAAGACCAGGACGCCTACGCCTTGGAGAGCCAGCGGCGGACGGCCGCCGCGGTCGGCGCGGGGCGGTTCGCCGAGGAGATCGTGCCGGTGACGATCCCGCGCCCGCGGGGCGCGCCGGCGGTCGTCGACACGGATGAGCACCCCCGGCCGGACACCACGCTCGAGCGGCTCGCCGCGCTGCGGCCGGCGTTTCGCCCCGGGGGCACCGTGACCGCGGGGAACTCGTCGGGGATCAACGACGGGGCCGCCGCGCTGCTCGTGGCCTCCGCGGAGTGGGCGGAGCGCGAGGGCCGCCGGCCGATCGCCCGGATCGCCGCGGCCGGCATGGCCGGCGTCGATCCATCGTACATGGGCGTCGGGCCCGTCCCCGCGACCCGCAAGGCCCTGGCGCGGGCCGGGAAGCGGATCGACGAGATGGATGTGATCGAACTCAACGAAGCGTTCGCCGCTCAGGTCCTCGCCTGCGTCCGGGACCTCGGAATCGACCGGGCCCGCCTCAACCCCAACGGCGGGGCGATCGCGTTGGGCCACCCGATCGGGGCGAGCGGGGCGCGCATCCTGGTCACGCTCCTCCACGAGATGCGCCGCTCGTCCGCGCGGTGGGGGCTCGCCACGATGTGCATCGGGGTCGGCCAGGGGATCGCCACGATCGTCGAAGCCGGCTAACGACGCCCATGCAGGCCAGGTCGATGCTCTTCACGCTCTACGGCGACTACGTCCGCCACTACGGGAGCACGATCTGGATCGGCAGCCTCATCGCGTTGATGGCGGAACTGGGGTTCACCCCGCCGGCCGTGCGGGCGGCCGTGTCGCGCATGACCCGGCAGGGGTGGCTTGCCGCGAGCCGGTCGGGGCGGTCCAGTTATTACGCGCTCTCGGCGCGAGGGCAGGAGCGGATCGACGAAGCGGCGCAGCGGATCTTCAAGCTGCACCCGGAGCGGTGGGACGGCCGCTGGCGGATCCTCGCCATCGCCGCCTCCGAGCGTGACCGGAAGCGCCGGGACGAGCTCCGCCGGGAACTGACGTGGATGGGGTTTGCCGCCTTGTCCCGCGGCGTCTACCTGACGCCCGCCGACCTGTTCGACCGGACCGCATCGCTCGCGGAGCGTTATGGCCTGACCGGCAGGTGCGAGATGTTCACCGCCGATCACGACGGCCCGACCCCGGACGCCCGGCTCGCGGCCCGCTGCTGGGACCTGCGCGCGATCGATGCCGCCTACGCTGAATTCGTCGCGGAGTGGCAGCCGCGGCTCGACCGCCACCGCGCCCTGGCCGCGGGTGGAGAGGCTGCGCAGGGCGGGGACGCGCCGGCATCGCCCGGCGGGGAGCGGCCGACCGACGCGACGCGTTTTGTGGAAAAGACCAGGCTCGTGCACGCGTTCCGGAAATTCCTGTTCATCGATCCGGGGCTTCCCCAAGAGCTGCTGCCGGAGCGGTGGGCAGGTACCGAGGCCCGCG
>VBAN01000013.1:1921-13351 GCA_005882445.1 Candidatus Segetimicrobium genomatis
CCGCCGCGATCCGTTCCGGCCGCCCCTTCCCGTGGTCTGACCCGCCCGCGAATCCGCCGGACGGGCGCGAGCGTGCGGCCTACTGCGGCGCGACTTCCCTCCAGGACGGCTTCACACCGGCGATATGGCCGGACCCCTGGGCGACCTGGAAGTTACTCGTCCCGGGAAAGAAGGGGGGAGCGAAGCCGCGGCTCATCCGCGTGTCGTACGTGAAATTGCGCCCGTATCCCGACTGCACCCCGCCCTGTGCGTTCAGCTGTCCGAAGGCCCCGTAGTATTTCTCGATGATCCCGCCGAGCAGGTTCGCGCCACCGCGAGGCAGCCCCGCGCTGTAGTTACGGACGGTCACCACGCTCTTGTAGGCGCTCCCCGAACTCCCGGCCATCAGGACCCCCTGAATGATCACGTCGTTCGGGGCGTTTTGTCCGATGACGATATCCCCGCCCGACGAGTACAGGCCGAGGATATTCAACGGGTTCGACAGTGGGTCCGACGGGTTCGGCGGCGTCTGGTACTGGACGTTGCCCTGGATGGTGATCGTCCCCGAGGCCGCGACCGTCGTCTGCTCGCTCTGCTGAAGGGTGCCGCTGAACGAGTTGATCTGCCCCTGGACGTAGAGCATGGCCCCGTTGCCGATCCCCTGCCCCCCATTGGGCACGCCCTGGAAGGCCCGCGTCATGGGGCCCTGAAGAGCGCCGGGGCAGCCCGGCTGGTTGGACGGCTGGGGCCATCTGTTGTTATTGTTCTTGTCGGTCATGGTCACCGTGGTCGTGTTCAGGACGCGGTCGACCGTCACCGTGGCGATGGTCTGTCCCTGCGTGAGCGTATACACGGCCAGGTTGTTCGTGGCTCCCCCGACGCTCATGGTGAGGCTGTCCAGGTCGCCCTGCACGTAGATGCCGCCGAGCATCTGATTGCCGGGGTCCGACACGCAGTCGCCGAGCTTGTCGTACACCGGCACATAGACGCCGTTCGGGACAGTCCCCGTCCCCTTCAGCTCGGGGATCGCGGCGTCGATCTGGAGGGGCGTCACCTGGGTGTAGTTCCCCGGGGGCAGCCCGATCGCGATCCCCTGCTGATTATAGGCGTCGGATGGGAACGGCACGGTCGGCGCGCCGAGCGTGAAGTTGGCCGGGGTCGCCGCCTGGGGATTGGGGTCCGGGGGTACCAGCGCCGCGTCGACCCTGGTCCCGTTGTTCACGTTTTCCACGGCGGCGAGCTCAATGTTGCTTCCATTGTTGTAGTACCAAGCCTTGGCGCTGGCGCTCTGCAGGGTGCTGGTAAAGGTCGGGAACTGGTAGAACCGGAACTCACCGTTCGTATACACGGGGCCGCTGAACGTTGTAGGATTGGCAAACCAGACCGCGTTGCCGTTCGCATCGGTGTGGGTGTCCGTGAAGAGCGCGTACCGGGCGAAGGACTGCGCCTGAAGGTAGACGCTGAAGTTCCCGGAGTACGTTACCCCTCGCCGCCAGGAGGGGGGGAGGTTGCCGGTGCTCGTGACGCTGTAAGTGTAGAAAATCTCATAGGAAGAGGCGGTCCCGGCGACCCGGTGCATGGCGCACGGCCTTGCGCACAAGGGATCACCTGCCGTGACCTTCGGCGACAGCGTCACCGAGGCGGTGTACGTCCCATCCCCCAGCGCGTTGACCGGCGCGCCGCCATACTGCAGCTTGAGGTGTGGGGTGGAGAGGCTCCAATTGACCTGGAACGTCGCCGACTGGGTGTTCGAGGTCAGAGGGAGCGGGCTGATGAGCCGCTGGCCGTCGACCACCAGGTAGTCCAGGAGAGCCAACGGGTTCTGCAGCGAGGCTTGGCCGTTGGCGTACCAACCGCTCGCGGTCGCCGGCGCCAGCGAGGTATCCACGGTGGTGAGACCGGCCGGATAGGCGCCGATGTAGGCCATCAGCGCGGCGCGGGCCTGGGCCGCCCCACCCTCGGCGAAGTACAGGCTCTTCTGCCCGGTCAGCCTGTGTCCGGTCACCGCGGTCTCTTTGCCGACCAGGTACAGCACGAGCGCGGCGAGCATCGTCAGCACGAGCGCGACGCTGAGGAGCGTCATCATCACAAGCCCTCGTTCGCCCCTCGGGGAACGAGCTTCGGAAAATATCAAAGAGGCCCACCTCCTGTCGGCGGCCTCTTTCGGCAGCGCAGCCAGCCACGATGTATGGCTCTGTCGCTTTGCGTCCCCGGATTGCTCCGGGTTTGCCTTTTCGTGAGGTCCTTCACTTCATTATGTATGCCCCACGCCGGCCGGAGGAGGACGTGGAGGCGCCCCGGTCCCCCCGTGCGCCGTTGGGAACCTGGGCGCGGGACGGGCGCGTCCCTTCCGGAATCTTTCAGGAACATGCCGCGAAACCTCCGTGTCTACTGCGCGTCGAGCACCGTCGATTCGGTCAGCAGGGGGGCGTTGTCGGGGTCGGTCGGGCGGTAGACGCTGACCGTTACCGTGATCAGGTTGAGGTTGTTGTCCGGTGTCACGGTCACGGCGATCTGGAACGTGTGCGGGGATGGATTCACGACGCCGGTGTACGGCGCCGGCAGCGGCAGGGGCGTCCGGGCCATACTCGTGAAGCCGACCATCGCGAACGGGTTCGGGCTCGCCTTGATCTGCTCCATCACCTGCGCAGCCAGGCTCGTCGCGGCCGCCTTGGCGTCGGACCGGTTGGCATAGGTCGCGCCGTTCATGAACACCTGGATCAGGCCGAACGAGATCGCCATGAACACCATCAGGCCCACGATGATCTCGACGAGCGTGAACCCGCTCGTCCCCGTGAAACGTGGATTCTGACGAAGCCTGCTCTCCATCCCCGAACCGTGTCCCATGAAGCACCAGTCCCCCGATCCCTATACATGCCCCAATTGGGCGGTCGGAAGACAGCCCGGACGAACGCGGCCACGGCCGGCGCGATTCGATGGTTTGACATCTCGCGGGGGCGGCCGATATAATGGTGCGCGGCGCCTCAGGGCTTTTTTTGTTTCTCGCGGAGGAGAGAGGTCGGTGAAGCTGGGTCACCCGGTACGGCTCCTCGGGGTCGTCCTCATCGCGGTCGCGGCGTTTCTGATCGCGTTCGAGCCGGTGGCGTTCCCCGGCGGACCGACGACGCCCCGGTTTCAGACGCCCGGCCTCCACCTCAACCTCGGCCTGGACCTCAGGGGCGGAAGCCACATCGTTCTGCAGGCCAAGGCGACGCCGGAGACCCCGATCAGCAACGATGCGATGGACGGGGTCCTGAAGGTGATCCGCAACCGGATCGACCAGCTGGGAGTGGCCGAGCCGGTGATCACCCGGCAGGGGCGGGACCGGATCGTGGCGGAGCTGCCCGGGATCGAGAACCCCCAGCGGGCGATCGAGCTGATCGGCAAGACCGCGCTCCTCGAATTCGTCGACACCGGGAGCACCTCGCTGCCGCGGGGGGCGGAGTGGACGGGACCGGACACCGCCGTCATCCCCGACAACAAGACAACCGCCAAGATCCCGAAGAAGGTCATCCTCACCGGCGCGGATCTCATCGACGCCCGGACCCAGTTCGACCAGTTCGGCCGGCCGAACGTCGCCTTCACCTTTCGGAGTTCCGCCGCCAAGAAGTTCGAGGACTATACCTCGAAAAACATCGGCAAGTACCTGACGATCGTGCTCGACAACCGGGTGATCAGCTCGCCCGTTATCAACAGCCCGATCCCCGGCGGCCGGGGGGTGATCGAGGGCGGGTTTACGCTGGAGTCCGCCCGGGACCTCGCGGTGCTCCTGCGCGGCGGCGCGCTGCCGCTCCCGGTCGCGGTGGTCGAGAACCGGACGATCGGTCCGCTGCTGGGACGCGATTCCATCGACCGCAGCCTTCGGGCCGGGTACATCGCCTTCGTGCTGGTGGGGCTCTTCATGGCGCTGTACTACCGCTTTCCGGGGATCCTCGCCGACCTGGCGCTCGGGGTCTACACGCTGATGCTGTTTGCGCTTCTGACGTTGATCGGCGCAACCCTCACCCTGCCCGGGATCGCCGGGTTCATTCTCTCGCTCGGGGTGGCGGTAGACGCCAATGTGATCATCTTCGAGAAGGTCAAAGAGGAGCTCAGGGGCGGCAAGAGTCTCCGGACCGCGGTCGGGACGGGCTGGAGCCGGGCGGTGGTGACGATCTTCGATTCGAACACGACGACCCTGATCGGCGCGGCCGTCCTGCTCTGGCTCGGGACGGGACCGGTCCGCGGGTTCGCGGTCACGCTGATCCTGGGGATCCTGACGAGTATCTTCACGGCGATCCTCGTCACGCGGGTGTTAGTCGACCTCGCCCTGGAGTCGTCGGCCGCCGGGTGGGTCCAGGCCCTCGCGAAGACCGGCGCAGACAGGCGCCCCGCCCCCGCCGTGGGCGCGGGGGAGTAGGTCCGTGGCCACCTCGCCCGCGCCGGCGAGCCGCGGCGCGTTCAATCTGATCGGCCGGCGGCGGTGGTGGTACGCGCTGTCGCTGGCGGTGATCGTCCCCGGGCTCTTCGCCCTCTACCTCCATCACGTCCACGATCACCATGCGTTGAACTGGGGCGTCGATTTCACCGGGGGCAACTCGCTCGAGCTGCGGATCACCCAGCCGTTCAGCGTCGGGGACATCCGGACGGTGATGAGCCGGTTCCAGCTCGAGGACGCGATCATCCAGCGCTCCGGCGACACCGAGGTGTTCATCCGGACGCGGCCCCTCACCCAGAGCCAGACCAACGCCATCATCGCGGCGGTGACGGCGCGGTTCCCCGGCACCATGATGTTGCGGCAGGACACGGTCGGCCCTGAGATCGGGGCGGAGCTCCGCAACATTGCGATCTTCGGCTTGGCGATCGGGCTGATTTTACAGGTCATCTTCATTTCATTCCGGTTCCATTCGATCCGCTTCGCCATCGCCGCCGACGTCGCCCTGCTCCACGATCTGCTGGTGGTCATCGGCGCGTTCGCAATCACCCAGCGCGAGGTCAACAGCAGCTTCCTCGCGGTGCTGCTGACCGTCGCCGGGTATTCCATCAACGACACAATCGTCATCTTCGACCGGATCCGGGAAAATCTCGGGCTGCGGACGCGCGAGCCGTTCGAGCACCTGGTCAACCGCAGCGTGCTCGAGGCCCTCGTCCGGTCCATCAACACCGCCATGACTGCGGTCCTGGCGATCGGGGCGGTCTACGTTTTTGGAGGCGAGACAATCCGCGACGTGGCCTTCGGCCTGGTGGTGGCCATCACGACCGGAGGATACTCGTCGATCTTCAACGCCAGCCCGATCCTTGTGGACTGGCACAACTGGTCCGAACGGCGGCGCGCCGGGGGCCAGGTCCCCCGTCCGGTGCGGGCCGCTCAGCCGGCTCCGAGTCTCCCGGCCGCGCCCGCCGCCGATCCGGGTCAGCCGGCGCCGGCCATCGCGTCTGGGGAACGGCACATGGGGATGGTGCCCACAGACCCCGGCGTTCCGGGCGGGGGCGGGCGGCGTCGCAGGGGCGGGCGGCGCCGGAGGTAGGTGGCGGGCATGGGCGGGGCGCTGGTCGGCATGCTGTTCCTGCTGCTCGTGGTGACGGTGTTCGCGTTGAGCAACCTCGGCACGGTCACGATCAATTTCCTGCAGGTGGCGATCTACACCGGCCCGCTCGCGCTCATTGTGGTCGGCGCGGGTGTCCTGGGCGCGCTGCTGACCTACCTGGCCTCGCTGATCCACTTGACGGCCCCGCTCGGGACCGCCGCAGGCGAGGACCAGCGGTGACGGCCGCTCGGCCCCCGGCCCCTTCGGGCGAAGACCGCAGCCGGTTCTGACAGTCCCGCGTTTGCCCGCCCCTGGGGCGCACCCCAGCGATTTCCCGGCGGGCGATATAATGGTGGGTAGGATGCGGACGCCTGGATGGACCGTTGAGCCCGAGGATCCGAGGGCTGCCCAATTCGCCCTGGCGCTCGACATCCATCCCCTGACCGCCGCGCTGCTCCGGCGCCGCGGCGTCGCCTCCGCTGAAGCGGCCCACCGGTTTCTTCATCCTACGCTCGATGATCTCTCCGACCCGGGGGGGCTGTCGGGGATGGAGGATGCCGTCGCCTGCGTCGCGCGCGCCCTTGAGGCCGGGCGGCGCATCGCCATCCACGGCGATTATGACGTGGACGGGATCTCCGCGACGGCCATCCTGCTGCGGGGCCTGCGCGCGCTTGGCGCCGACCCGCTCTGGTACCTTCCCCACCGCTTCCATGACGGATACGGACTCGGGGTTCGGGCGGTCGAGACGCTCGCCGCCCGCGACGGCGGGGGACGCGGTGGCGCGCGCCCGGGCCCTCGGGTGCGAGGTGGTCATCCAGGACCATCACCTCCCATCGGACGAACGCCCCGCCGCCGTGGTGGTTGAGCCCTCGCGAGACCCCGGCGGGCCGGCGCCGCTCTGCGCCGCCGGTCTGGCCTTCGCCTTCGTGCTCGCGCTGCGCCGCCGGGTGGGCGCTCGCCCGGCCATCCAGGAGGGCCTGGCCTCGCTCGCCGCCCTCGGCACGATCGCCGACGTCGTGCCCCTCCTCGACGACAACCGCCGTCTGGCCGCCGCCGGGCTCGCGGAGATGCAGACGGCGCCGCTCGCAGGCATCCGCGCCCTCGCCGCCGCCTCGGCCATCCAGGGGCCGATCGACGCCCGGACCGTGGGGTGGCAGTTGGGCCCCCGCTTGAACGCCCCCGGACGGCTCGGCGACCCGACGCCGTCGCTGGAGCTGCTCATCACCGACGATGCTCCGGCCGCGCGGGAGCTTGCCGAGCGCCTGGACGCGGCCAACCGAGAGCGTCAGGCGGTCCTTGAGCGCGTGCTCGGCGAGGCGCTCGTCCAGGCCGAGGAGGACGCCCAGGCTCCGGCGTTGGTCGTGGCGGGGGAAGGGTGGCACCCGGGCGTCGTCGGGCTTGTGGCCGGCCGGCTGGTCGAGCAGTACCGCCGGCCCGTCGTGGCGATCGGCATCGAGGGCGATGCCGGCCGAGGGTCGGCGCGGAGCGTCGAGGCGTTCGACCTCGTGGGAGCGCTCGGCGCTTGCGGGAAGCACCTGCTCGCGTACGGCGGGCACGCGATGGCGGCGGGGCTGTCGATCGCGCGGGATGCGGTGCCCGAGTTCCGGCAGGCCTTCCAGGAGCTCGCGCAGGTGGGGGCCCCGCAGCGGGCGGCGTCCCCGCGTCTCCGGGTGGATGCGGAAGTGAGGCTGGATGATCTCACCCTCCGCCTCATTCAGGAACTCGAGCGCCTCGGGCCGTTCGGGGCGGCGAACCCGGAACCCGTGCTCGCCGCGCGCGGGGTCCATGCCGTCAATCGCCGCGTGGTCAGGGACCGCCAACATCTTCGGATGGGTGTCACGGACGGGACCACCGTCGCAGAGGCGATCGGGTTCACGCTGGCGCCCGCCGGACCTCGTCTTCGTCCCCGAGCGGGACCGGCTCGATCGGGAGCGCATCCGGCTTCGCGTGCAGGCGCTCGAGGTCCCTGGGATGGACCCGGAGTTCGTGCTCGCGGATACCGGCGCGCTGCTCGACCGGCTCTTCCGGCGCGCCGCGGATTATTTGGACGAGACGCCGTCTCGCGAGGTCGAAGACGCGCCGGCCCTGTACACCAAAGTGGTCGGCGTGACCTTCAACGGCCGTCAGGATGCGGTGGCATCGCTCCACCCGGGTGACCGTCTCCGGCTGGTCCGGGAGCCGGCCAACGCGCATGATCCGCACGCGGTCCGGGTCGTGGGCCCTGACGGCCGGGACCTTGGATACCTGCGGGCGCAGCTCGCGGGCCGGCTGTCGCCCTCGATCGACGTGGGCGCGCGGTACCACGCCACCGTGATGGCGGTCACGGGAGGCGGCGACCGCACCCTGGGCGTCAACGTCTTTCTCGAACGCGACGACGCGGGGACCCCGCCCGCCGATGGCGTTCCGGTTCGGACCGGCGGGGACGCCCGGCCGCGTCCGTCGCTGCAGGCGGTCGGGGGTCGGCCGTCCCTTGAGTTGAACGAGGGGCGGCCGTGGCCGGCGGCCACCGCCGCGGCGTTTCGGGCCATGGCCGGTGGAAGGTCGGTCGTGCTTGCGCTGCCGCCCGGATGCGGGTGGGCCGCCGCGCTCGCGGGCGCTGCCGCGCTGAATTTGCGCGACGGCTCGTGCGTCCTCCTCGTCGCTCCCCTCCGCCGGCAGGTGTATCACCGGACCGACCAGTTACGGTCGCGCCTGGCGCGGCTGGGAGTTCGGGTCCTGCCGGTGCACGGGCTCCAGGGGCTTCGGGAGCGCGAGCAGGTCGTGGCCGCGCTTCGCTCGGGCGAGGTCGACGTGGTGGTGGCCAGCGCCGAGGTCGTTGACGAGGACTGGGTGATGATGCACGCGGACCGGATCTCCGCCGTCCTCATCGAGGCAGGCTCCGGCGCCTGCCGGATCCCGCAGCTCGCGGACCGGCCGGTGTGCGTGGTGGCGGCGCCCGCCGCCTCCGGCGCCCTTGAGCGTCTGTGCCCGGGCGCCGAGGTCGTGTGCGATGCGCCGCTCCGGACCGGGCTTCGGGTGGTCGACCGCCGCGGCGCGCCGGACCGGGACGCGGCGCTGGAGGAAGTGATCGGCAAAGACGAGAAAGTCGTCGTTTATGCCGCCGGACGGGAAGAGTGCGTGCAGCTGGCGCAGCACCTGCGCGGGCAGGGCGACGGCCGGACGCGGCGGGTCGGCTATCTGCACGGCGGGCTTCCGGCGCGCGTGCGCCAGATCGTCGCGCAGGCCTTCCGGGAGGGCCGCCTGGACGTCCTGGTGGCGACCGCGGCGCTTGACGAGGAGGCGCTCCCCTCAGACGTGCGCGATGTGCTGATCGCCTCGCTCCCTGCGGACCGCGCCCGGTTTCTGGAGGAGTTCGGCGGCGCCGGGTTCGGCGCCCGCCCGGTGACGGTGACCCCGCTCTTCGGCGCGGACGAGATGGCCGCACGCCGGCGCGCGCTGGTGGGGCGGGCCCCGGACCGGGAGGTTCTTGCGGCGATCTATCGGGAGCTCAGGCGGTGGCGGGGCGACGCCGCGTGGGTGTGGCCGGATGACGGCACCTGGGCGCACCTCAGCGGGGCGCTGCCTGATCTTCCCCGCTCCGCGGTCGATGGGGCGATGGCGATCTTTGAAGAGGCCGGGCTGGCCACCCGCGAGATCGTGCTGGGGCGATCCGAGGTCCAATTGCTCCCCGCGCTCAGGCGGGACCTTGGCACATCGCTGCGATACCGCGAGGGCCGGCGGGAGCGGGACGCGTTCGAAGAGTTCGCCCAGTGGGCCCTGCGCGCCAGCGGCTTCGAGCTGCTTCAGGCGGCCGCGGGGCAGGGTGGGGCCTCATGAGACCCGGAGCGCGCCTGCGGCAGGGGAAGGGGCGGCGATGAGGCGCTTTCATCTCCCCCGAAGCAGCGCCGAGGAGACGCTGCCCGCCGACGCCGTCGAGCTGCTGGCCCGCATCAAGCGCCTGACGCCGCACACCGACCTCGACCTGATCCGCCGCGCGTTCCTCTTCGCCCAGGACGCGCACGCGGGCCAGACCCGCGCCTCGGGCGAGGTCTATATCGGCCACAGCGTTGCGGTGGCGTCGATCCTGGCCGACCTGCGGTTGGATGCGGTGACCATCGCCGCGGCGCTGCTGCACGACGTGCCGGAGGACACGCAACACTCGCTCGAAGAGATCCAGAGCAAGTTTGGCCCGGAGGTCGCCGGGCTGGTGGACGGGGTCACCAAGCTCGGCCGGATCGAGTGGAAGAGCCGCGAAGAGCGCCAGGCGGAAAACTTGCGGAAGATGTTCCTGGCGATGGCGAACGACATCCGGATCATCCTGATCAAGCTGGCCGACCGCGTCCACAATTTGCGGACGATCGAGTTCCTCCCCGAGGGGAAGCAGAAGCGCACCGCCAGCGAGACCCTGGAGATCTACGCCCCCCTGACCGAACGCTTGGGGATCGGCAGCATCAAGCGGGAACTGGAAGACCGGGCGTTCGCCGTGCTTGAGCCGGACGCCTCCGTCGAGATCAGCGGCCAGATCGAGCGCAGCCGGCAGGAGCAGGAGGCGCTGCTGGTGCGAGTGGTCGAGACCCTCCAGGTTGAACTGAACCAGGCGGGGATCCGGGTGGATCCGGGGCAGATCACCGGGCGGCCGAAGCACGTCTACAGCATCTACCAGAAGATGCAGCGGCCCAAGTACCAGGGGCAGGGGGTCGGCCGCATCTACGACCGGCTGGCGATCCGGGTGATCGTCAACGACCTGCGGGAGTGCTACGAGGCCCTCGGGGTGGCGCACTCCTTATGGAAGCCCATCCCGGGCGAGGTCGACGACTACATCGCGAACCCCAAGACCAGCGGCTACCAATCCCTGCACACCGCGGTGATCTGCGAGGGGCAGCCGCTCGAGATCCAGATCCGGACCGCGCAGATGCACCACGCCGCCGAGCACGGCATCGCGGCGCACTGGCGCTACAAGGAGGGGGGCAAGAAGTCCGATCCAGGGTTCGAGCAGAAGCTCTCCTGGCTGCGCCAGCTGCTGGAGTGGCACCAGGAACTGCAGGATCCCCGAGAGTTCATGCACTCGGTGAAGATCGACCTGTTCCAGAACGAGGTCTTCGTCTTCACGCCCAAGGGCGATGTCATCGACCTCCCCGCGGGGGCGACGCCGATCGACTTCGCCTTCCGCATTCACACCGACGTCGGATACCACACGGTGGGCGCCAAGGTGAACGGGCGGTTGGTCCCGCTGAGCCACGCGCTGCAGTCCGGAGATATCGTGGAGGTGACGACCAACAAGAACAGCGCCGGGCCGAGCCGGGACTGGCTGGCGTTCGTGCAGACCAGCAATGCCCGGACGAAGATCCGGCAGTGGTTCAAGCGGGAACGGCGCGAGGAGAACATCTTCCGGGGCAAGGACCTGCTGGAGAAGGAGCTCCGCCGGACCGGCAGCGTGGTCGCGGCGCTGCGGCCCGAGCGGCTCCGCGAGGCCGCCGCGCAGTTCGGGCTGCCCAACGAGGAGGAGATGCTGGCCGCGCTCGGCAACGGCGATGTCTCGCTGCTTCAGGTGGTGCTGTTCCTGCGCGGACGGCCGGCGGCCGAAGACGAAGCGCCTCCGGCGGCGCCGCCCGCCCCGGCCACCGGCTCCACCACCGCCCACGGCATCCGGGTTCGGGGCGTCGACAACGTGCTGATGCGGTTCGGCCGGTGTTGCAGCCCGCTGCCCGGCGACCGCGTTCTCGGGTACATCACCCGGGGCCGGGGCGTGACCATCCATCGTTCGGACTGCCCCAACAACCAGTTCCTGCGGACCCAGCCGGAGCGCCTGGTGGAGGTGGAATGGGAGGCGTCCACGGACGGGACGTATCAGGTGGAGATCGAGGTGGAGGCGCTCGACCGGGTCGGACTCCTCAAGGACATCCTGGCGGCGGTGACGGAGACGAAAACCAACGTGGTTTCGGTCAACGCCCGCGTCCGCAAGGAC
>VBAN01000226.1 GCA_005882445.1 Candidatus Segetimicrobium genomatis
GGAGATAGTGGCCGACGACCACGGCCTTGACGAGGTTCGAGATTCCGGGGATGCGCCCGAGCCACTCGCTGAGCCCCGGGGTGCGGATCGTGCTCACCCGCTCCAGCGGGACCACGACGATCATCGGCACCCCGAGAATCGCCAGCTCATCGTTGTTGGTGCCGGGATAGGTCAGCGCGAGGTCGCACTGCGCCATGGCCCGCAGATGCTCGCGCTCGACGAACTCGACCCTGAGATCCGGCAGCGTCATCGAACGCCGGGCCAGCTCCCGGGCGCAATCCTTGCGGGACAGAAACGGCGAGGCGATCAGCGAGAACCGGAGATCCGGGCGCAGCGCGCGCATGGCGGGCACGACCTCGAGGATATACGGGAGCGCGATGTTCACGATCCAGCGGCGGCTTCCGGGGAGGAGCGCCACGCGTGATCCCGACCGCGAGCGCACCGCGGCCGACCCGATCGTCTGGAGGTGCTCGACCCGGAGATCGCCGACGACGGCCAGACGCTCCCGGGGCGCGCCGCCGGAGATGAGGCGGTCGGCCAGAGGCCCCGAGGGAAGAAAGACCCGCTCGAACCAGCGGTCGCGTCTGAGGATGGGTTGGGGGGCCTCGACGTAGGCGAAGCCGGAGAAGCGAAACCGCCGGGCGAGCGTGGCCGAGTACCAGAGATCGCCCCCGAAATGGAGCACGCACCCCGGACCCGGAGCCGGGAAACGGCGGAGGCGGGCGGCGAACGCGAGACAATCCCGCGGCTTGAAGATGCGTTCGAACACCGCCGCCTGCCGGGCAAACGGCTCCTCCTGACCGCTCGCCCACTGGCACGGCGGCAGGATGAGTGACACCGCGAGCGGCAACCCCCGGGACTCCGCCCATTTCCGCGCGGCGCGGGCCATGGGGATGGCCAGGTAGGAGACCTCGCCCGGGCTGTTGGCGACGAGCACCAGTTCGCGCGTGCTCACCGTCCCGGTCGCCGGGGCCGCGTCGTCGAGCGCGCGGCGCGACCCCGTGGTGAGGACGGAATTCATGTTGAGATTATACCCTGGTCCTCCGGGGGACGCAAACTAGGCGGGTCCGCGGGACCCGAGACCCAGAACGCCTGCGACCACGCCGTTCCCCCCGCGCGGCCGGCGCACTCCACCCGCACGAAGCCCTCATCGCCACGGGGCTCGTAGGCGGCCTCGGGCCCCCCGTTCTCGTGCCGGATCGCGCCACGGCCGTCGATAAACCGGACCCGGACCGCATCCGTGGCGCACCTGATCGCGCCGTCGCGCACCCCAAACTCGGCGCTCGGCCCGGTCGATGCGTAGACAGCCAGGCCGCGCAGTGCCCGCAGGAACTCCTCCGCGGTCACGGCTTCGGTCTTCACCATCACCCAGCCCGTATCGAAATCCCGGTCGCGGTGAAGATCGTCGACGGCAACCGCTCCGACCGGCGCCTGCGCTCCGCGCCGGGCGAGCACCTCCGCCCACCGCTTTACGTCCGCTGGGCTGTGACTGTGGTGGTTGCTGACCTCGATCAGGTGGTACCCCCGCAGCCGCGCCATCTCCGCCACCGGCCACCCGCCGGTCCAGAGGTTGCCCGTCCACCCCGGATGGTGGAGGGACACCACGCCCCCGGCGGCGACGGTCGCGTCGATGCATGCCTGGGCCCCGCGCACATGGACCGGCCCCGGCGCCCCCAGCCGTCCCAGGTGCGGGCCCAGCGGTCCGAACGGCCGCCCAATCGCGGTCTCGACCCCCGGCAGCGCCAGAAAGGCGCCGTCGTTGAGATCGTCGCAGGCGGTCACCCGTCCGTGATCGGTGAAGACCACAAAGGTGTATCCCGCGGTCCGATACCGCTCGACGAGTTGCCGCGGCGAGTACGTCCCGTCTGAGTTCGTGGTATGACAGTGCAGCTGCGCTTTGCGGTACCGGCCGGGGACCGCGTAGGGATCGGTGATGCGAAGCATGTTCACCTGCGAAAGATCCGGCGGCTCCCCCGGCGTCACCTGTCGAGGTAGGGCGGCGGTGCGGAAGGCTGCGGTGCCGGTCGGGGCATCGGGTAGCCCATCTGGCGCAGCTCGTCGCGAACGGCTCCGATCCGGTCGAGCGTCGGCGGATGGCTCGCGAAGGCGGTGCCGAGCACCCCCGGCTTCTGCTCCAGCCCCCGCAGCCGCTCGAAGAACGCGACGGCGGCCCGAGGATCCCAGCCGGCCTTCCTCGTGTAGATCACCCCATAATGGTCGGCCTCATACTCCTTGTCGCGAGAATACTTCGCGCCGAGCAGCGCGCTGCCGATCCGGGAGAGCTGATACGCCGTCAGATCGCCGCCGAAGAAGATCCGGGTGATCAGGGTGGCGCCGAGCTGCAGCTCCATCTCGCGCTGGGCCAGGTCCACGGCGTGGCGGTGGGCGATGTGGGTGGTCTCGTGACCCAGCACGAACGCCAGCTCATCCTCGGATTTGACAAAGGGCAGCAGCCCCTTGGTGACAAACACGAATCCCCCGGGAGCGGCGAAGGCGTTCACGGAGGAGTCCTGCACGATATGGTACGTCCACGGAAGGGTGGGCCGCTCCGAGACACGCGCCAGCCTGAGCCCGATGGTCCTGACGTATTGCGTCTTCGCGGGATCATTGACGAACCCAGAGGTCTTGGCGACCTGCGATTCGACCTGCCGCCCGATCTGGATCTCCTGCTGCTCGCTCATCCCAAAGAGTTGGGCGTGCGCGGACGGCATTGGAAGACCGAACGCCATCAGGGTCGCGGCCAGTGCCGCCGCGGCGACGCGAAGCGGTCGGGACGGATTGCGCATATGCCTCCTCTCCCCTTATCACTCCAAACGCTCGGTCCCGTACAGGAGTTCCGGCCGCCGAGTTCCATCATCTTGTTCGGCCGGCCCCCGCGACCACCTGCCCGCCCGACGCCATGGGCCACGCCCCCGGCCGGGGACTCCGCCGTCCTGTGGTACAATCGGGGCTGTGAAGGTCACGGTCCGGCTGTTCGCCTCGTACCGGGAAGCCGCAGGCGCATCCAGAGTGGAGCTCGCCCTGAAGGACGGGGCCCGCGGTCCGGCGGTCTGGGCGGCGCTCGTGGCGCGGTTTCCCGCCCTTGCCCGCCAGCCGTCGCCGGCCGGCTATGCGGTCAACGACGAATACGTGGACGGCGCGCCGGTGAGCGGCGGGGCGACCGCCGGTCTGGCGCTGATCGAGATCAGCGAACAGCCGATCCAGTTCGACCGGCTCCTCGCGGCGGTGGCTGATCCCCGGGCCGGGGCCGTCGTGCTCTTTCTCGGAGTGGTGCGCGACAACGCCCGCGGCCGGCGCGTCGACTACTTACAGTACGAAGCCTACGAGACCCTGGCGCGCCGAGAAGTGGAGCACATCGCCGAGACGATCGCCGGGCGGTGGCCGGGCACCCGGATCGCGATCGCCCACCGGACGGGACGCCTCAAGGTCGGGGAGGCGAGCGTGGCGATCAGCGTGTCCGCCCCGCACCGGGCCGAGGCGTTCGAGGCGGCGCGATTCGCCATCGATGCCCTCAAACAGACCGTGCCCATCTGGAAGAAGGAGATCTGGGAAGGCGGGGAGGCCTGGGTCGGCGCGGAACCCTGAGGCCCCGGAGGTGATGGAGGCGACGTGAAAGCGCCCGATCAGGTGGCGGCTCCGCCTAAGGCGGCCGCGGCGGAAATCTTTGGAAACGCGCGGCACCTGGCGGCTGCGGCCGGCGCGGCGATCGGCCTGTATTCGGCCGCGCTGCTCTGGGGCGCCCACCAGGACAGGACCGGGATGTTTGCGCTCGCCTGCGGCGTGGCGGCGGGGCTCGCGCTGGAGTATGAGCCGTCCATGCTCGTGCGGGCGGCGGGGTATCTGCTCGGTCTGCTGAGCGTGAGCCTCGCCATCCCGGCGGGCGGCCTCGCGGCGCTGGCGTACGGCCCCTGGATCATCCTCGGCGCCGCGCTGTTTCCGGGCTGGCCCGCTGCGATCGGGCTGGGAGCCGCCGGCGTGGCGAGTTATCTGCTGGCCGTCGTTCCCGTGAGCTCCCCCACATCTGTGCCCCTCATCGCCGTGGCCGCGGCGATCGCGCTGCTGGCCCTCGCAGCCGCGCTCGTCGCCGGCGAGGCGCGCTCCCGGAGCGTGCTCGCCCTGACCGACCCGCTGACCGGGCTGGCGAACCGCCGGCTGCTCGGCTGGCGCCTCGCCGAGGAACTGTCCCAGGCGAAACGGACCGGCAGCACGTTCGCGCTCGTCCATCTCGACATCCAGGATTTCAAGCAGGTCAACCTCCATCAAATCTTGCAGGACGCGACGCGGGGCCACGATGTCGTCGCCAGGATTACCGGGGACCAGTTTGCGATCCTGGCGCCCGGCCTGGGCGAGACCGATGCCTCCGTAGTCGTCGAGCGGATCAGGACCGCGATCGGCCGGGCTGCCACGCTGCCTGCCCCGGTCCACCTGACGGCCGGGTGGGCAATCGCTCCTCGCGACGGCACCGACGCGGACGCGCTGCTCGAGACGGCGGAGTCGAGCGTCTTCGAGCAAAAGCTGGCCCGGAGGGCCGGACCGACCCTTCCCATGGAGCTCACGGAGGCCCTGTGGAGTCTACCCGATGGGGTGCAGGACCTGATCCGCCTCCTGCACACCGAGAGCATCGAACACGAAGGGCACCTCAGCCGGGTCGGGCAGTGGAGCCTGGACCTCGGCCGGCTGGCCGGGCTCGATCAGGAGCGGCAGCAGGCGCTGGCGCAGGCCGCGCTGGTCCATGACATCGGGAAGTTTGCGCTCCCCCGGTCGCTGCTCCGCAAGCCCGGCGCGCTCTCCCCGGAGGAACAGGCGCAGATGGTCCGCCATGTGCCCAGCGGCGTAGCCCTGCTTCGCGCGCTGGGGGTGAGCGAGACGGTCATCGCCATCGTGGCGGCCCACCACGAGCGCTGGGACGGCACCGGCTATCCGGCCGGGCTGGCCGGAGACCGGATCCCGCTGGAAGCCCGGATCCTGTCGATTGCCGACGGCTGCGACGCCATGACCGCGCGCCGTCCACACCGCAAGCCCTGGACGACCGATGAAGCCGTCGCCGACCTCCGGCTCGAGGGCGGCCGGCAGTTCGATCCCGAACTCGTCGACCTGATTATCCCCGTCCTCTCGGCGACCGGGTGACCCGGAGTGTCCTGCGATCCGGGAGATGGGGGAATATGGAGTGGTGTCGAATCTCATCTACCCTGATCCCGGCCCGCGCCGCAGACAGCGGCGTCACGCGCGCCTGGTGTGGAGGATCCGTATGACGCGGTTAACGGCGGGAATCGCCGCGGCGGTCTGCGCAATCCTGGTTGCCGCGATCGTGCTTCCGGTGAATCCCGTCCGCGCCCAGCACCCGGGGCAGATGTGGGACTCCCTCGTTCCCCGCCTCAAGGCCCAGCTCGCCTCGAAGCCGGATCCCGAGGTGGCGCTGCGGCTCGCGCTCGTGTACGCGCATGACGGGGCCTTGATCGACTGGTGGCATACCCTCAAGCAGATCGACCAGATGATCGGAGGCGACGGCCACCGCGAGGCGGTGGCACGGCAGGCGTCCGC
>VBAN01000228.1:0-3477 GCA_005882445.1 Candidatus Segetimicrobium genomatis
CCATGTCAACGACCGCGCGGAGCGACCGGCCGATCAGACGCTGGATCTCATGCACCCGGCCGCCGGTCTTCCCTGTGGCGGATTCCCGGGGGCTCCGCTCCTTGGTGGACCGGGGGAGCATCCCGTACTCGGCGGTCACCCATCCCTGGCCGTGTCCGCGCAGCCACGGCGGGACCCGTTCTTCGATGGTGGCCGTACAGACCACGCGCGTCTCGCCGAGCTCGATCAGCACCGAGCCTTCGGCATACTTGTTGAACCGGCGTTTGAGGACGAGCGGCCGCAGTTCGTCCGGTGCGCGGCCGTCAGCGCGTGGCACCTATCGAGCCCGCCCCTGGCCCGGCGCCTTTCGCCCGGATGCGGATGCCGGCCGCGCGCGTTCGCCGTCTCGATTGCCGTTCAGCACGAACCGCCGGTCCAGCGCCTTGAGGCGCTCCATGATGCCGCCGTACTCGAGCTCTTCCATGCCGAGCATGGCCGGGTTGAAGAACCCCTGCGCGCGCATCTCCGCGCCCTTGCGGACCGCCTGCTCGAGGAAAACTTCCCACACCGGGTTCTTGAACAGGTCCACCGGGCCGGCGAGCACGCCGTCTCTGACCGAATAGCCGGCCGCGGCCACCATCGGCAGGCAGTAGAAGATGCTGGAATCGGTGTTGAGGGGCACGGGCGCCAGCGGCATGTTGTGGCTTCCCCGGCAGTCGCCGGCCACGTACGGGACCTTGCTGAACGCGAGCCCGAACTCCTCGGTCGCGGGGAAGATCTTCTGGGTTCGCACGATCGCCACGGGGTCGTCCTTTCCCACATACCGGCCAGCGATGTTCTTGAGCCGCGTCGTGCTCAGCGACGCCGCCTGCTCATCGGGGTGGGCGCGGGAATGAATGCTCTTCACCACGAACCGCCCGGTGTCCCGCAGCAGGGCGGCGAGGTCATAGAGGTCCTCGGGCGCGTTCAGGGTGATCTCCCGCTCCGCTTCGGTGTGGTTCACGTCCACGATCTTGAAGGTGAACCCCTTGCCCACGTCGGGACTCAGCAGGAGGCCGCCGCAGTACATCGGATCGCAGAACGTGAGGTACAAGAGCAGGCTGAACGCGCCGGGCTCGGTCTTGTCGGCGGTGAGGACCATGAACGGTTCCGCCGGGCGCTCGACGATCTCCATCTCGGCAACACCCGGGCCCATCCCCTGGATGTTCCCGGAGAACTCGCTCTTCAGGAGGTCCTGCTTGGCGCCGTAGAGGCCCTGCCGCTCCGCCACGGAGCCGGCGGCCAGGAAGATGTCGTAGGCGAGGCGGTGGATCGCCTCCGCTTCGATCCCCTGGCGGTGGGTCATCAGGAGACAGATATCGTCGCCGGTGTGGGTCACCCGGCAGTCGATCAGGAGCTTGCCGCGCTGCGCCGCGACCATGTCGGATGCAACCTTGAGCATCTCGGCGCTGGGCTCGGTGTGCCCCCCGATGCTGCCCACGTCGGCCTTGATCGCCGAGATCGTTAGCGGAGATCGCCCGTCTGACCCTGCCATGCCAGCACCTCCAAAGAGTACCCGCGCCGCGTCGCCCCCCGAGATCTCCGGCGCAGGCCATCCGCGTACCATTATATATATAATCCGTGGACGTCGGGGGGGCCAGCGGGAGTTCGCCCGGTTCAGGGCTATCCGGACGATCGGCGGGGGCGTTCATTCGGGTGCATCGCGGGGCCGGGGTCTGGGACGGGATACGGAACAACGCTCTCCTGCGTCTCCCCCCGTGCCCGTATGGCGAGGGCGTGACCGGCCAGGCAGCAACGGCGTCGGGCGCGCCCGCACCCTCACGGGCGCGCCCGGATGTTACAGGGTCACGTGGACGCCCCGCGTGGGGCGGATCGGACTAGAAGTTGATCGTCCCGTCGATCTTGACAAAGGACACCCCGATGCCAGTGGATGGTATCGTGAGGGTGCCTACGAGGCTTCCTCCCCCGACGGCGGCTGCGAAGCGGCCCGACGACGCTGCGCCCGACGAATTTACAGGAGTGATGCGATACGTTCCGTTATAGTGAACAGCCGTGCTCGACGCGGCACCTTCCTGGCAGAGCAAGCCCACAGTGTTGAAGCCGACGACACTCATATCGGCCGCGGTGACCGTCCCTGAGCCCGAAGCGATGGCACACTCTCCGCCCGACCCATTATCCTCTATGAGAGTCGAGCTTGGTGTTGCTGTGACGCTCACACTATATTTGCTGCTGCCGACTTTGTCCCCGGTCGCGTTGCCGCTAAAGGTGCAAACAATGATACCCGTGGTGGACGTTGGGCAGGACCCCGTTCCAGTTCCGATGACCTGCCAATCCAGCACCTCCATCACCCGAGCCGAGGCCGGGGCCGGGGCCGCAGGCGTGGGCGCCACGGCAAGTCCAGCCCCAAGCATGAGGATAACAGCGATCAGCGATTTCACCGAGCGTAATGCCATTGATTTCTCCCCCTCTCCAGGGCCCTTCCGGGCCTGTGCCTTTCTTGACCACATGACGGAACAGGCGACGCGACTGAGGAAAATGGCTACTCATCAGAACGTATCGGATGATACAATCGGATACTATCCTTCAAAGGAAGGATCTCGGGCTATGTCTTTCGATTCAAGCCGCTGTGCCCCACATACCCCCGAACGGGCTTTCGGCCGGAGGGTGGCGTAGTTGCTAAAAGGCTATGGCGGTTAGCGGCGATGTCGTCGTTGTCAGGACTCGCGAATCTTGCCGTGGTCTGGTGGCGCGAATCGAGTCCGAGGCGTCGCGGAGAGTTACTTACGGATCAAAATCATCTGGTGTCATCGTGTTATGATGGAAACATCCGTGAAGCGAAGGAGGAGAGAGAGAATGGCAGCCCAGATCCCAACCCAAGTGAAGACCTTCCTTGACAAGCCGCACTTTGCCGTCCTCGCCACCCAATCGCCGTCCGGCAGGGTGCAGGCCACCCCGGTCTGGTTCATGCTTGCCGATGGCCACATTCTCATCAACACGAGCGCCGGCCGGACCAAGCTGAAGAACATGGAGGCCAACCATGGTGTGGCGCTCGCGATCCTCGACCGCGAGAACCCGTACAAGTATGTCCAGATCCAGGGCAAGGTCGTGAAGTTCGACCGCGAGAGCGGAGCCAAGGACATCGACCGGCTCTCGCAGCGGTACCACGGACGGCCGTATCAGTATCCCCCGACCGACAACCCCAACAACCGGATCACCATCCGCATCGAGCCGGAGCGCATCAACACGATGGGCTTCTAGGGACGGCATCCGGCGCCGGCGCCGAGACAAGCCGGGGCGCCACGTAGCGCGCAACGGGCTCGGCGATCACGAGGGCGAGCCCGGCGTTGATCGCGCTTTTGATCACGTTGAACGGGACGATCGCGGCCCAAAGCAGCCGGACGACCCGCGCCGGAGACATCCCGAACTGCAGGGCGAGGATGGGGAAGTTCACGGGGATCATCACCAGGACTCGAGCGGCGGTGCCGAGGACCGCCGCCC
>VBAN01000228.1:3540-4546 GCA_005882445.1 Candidatus Segetimicrobium genomatis
GCAGGAAGAGGATGTCTTGTATGAAGACGACCATCGCGACGGTGGCCGGGCCGTAGAGGACCCCCACAAGCAGCCCCACCGCGTCGCTGGGGTCGTAGGTGAGGAACGGCGCCTGGGGGAGCAGAGGGATCCTGATGGCCGCCATCATGAGGAAGGCGGCGGCGGCGCACATCCCGGCGACCACCACCCGGTGAGCCCGTCCCACCTGCGTCGCCCTCGACATCACCGGCGCTCCCGGCACTGCAGTCATGCGTGACCTTCCGGCCTTAGTACCCGGCCGCGAGGCCGTCGCCGCGAGGGTCGGCGCCCCCGTGGCGCATTCCGTTCCGTGGATCGATCCAGATGGCCTGCGCGTGTCCCATGCGGTCGTCCCAGGCGCCGACGATCCGCACATCGTGCCCGCGCCGGGCGAGTTCCTCGGCCACGGCATCCGGCACCCGAGCTTCGAGCGACAGCTTTGTGGTCGGAAGCCCCCAGTGACGTCCGTAGAGCCAGCGCGGCGCGGCGATCGCGGCCTGCACGTCCATCCCCAGGTCGAGGACCCGGGTCAGGACGGCGGCCTGGGTCTGGGGCTGCCCCTCCCCTCCCATCGCCCCATAGATCAGTTCGGGGCGGCCATCGCGCAGAGCCATCGCGGGGTTGAGCGTGTGGAACGGGCGCTTCCCGGGCGCCAGCGCGTTGCGGTGGGTGGGATCGAGAGAGAACGCCGCCCCCCGGTTTTGCAGCAGGACCCCTGTCCCCTCGGCGACGACCGCCGAGCCGAAGTCGAACGCAATGCTCTGGATCAGCGAGACCGCGTTGCCCGAGGCGTCGACCGTCCCGAGCCAGATCGTATCGCGGCCCACCGCCCCGATCGTCCGCGGCGGCTGCGCCCGCGCCGGGTCGATCGCGGCCGCCTGCGCCCGCCCGCGGCTCTCCGAAAGCAATTCCTCGACGGGGACGGGATGGATATCGGGGTCCGCGATCCAGGCGTCGCGGTCGACGAACGCCTGCTTGGCCGCTTCGA
>VBAN01000229.1 GCA_005882445.1 Candidatus Segetimicrobium genomatis
GACGGTGAACGCCGAGGAAGAGGCAGGGACGGTCCAGGTGTCGATCACGGGGCCGGAACTCGCGCCGCTGATCGGGCGCCGGGGGCAGACGCTGGAGGCCCTGGACCTGCTGGTCAACCTGATCGTGGCCCATAGCTGCGGCCGCCGGGTCCCGGTCGTCGTGGATGTGGAGCGCTACCGGGAGCGCCGGCGGGAAACGCTGGAGGAAATGGCGTGGCGGTTTGCGGAGCGGGTGCGCCGGACCGGGCGGCCCGTTGCCCTCCGGCCGATGTCCTCGGCGGAGCGCCGGATCATCCACACCACCCTCGCGCCGGACTCAGGGATCGCCACGCACAGCGAGGGGGAGGACCCGGAGCGCCGCGTGGTGATCGCTCCACGCGGCGCTGCTTCCGCGCCGAGCGCCGAGCAGATCCCGCCCACACCCCTTCCCGGGTCCCAGCCGCAGACGCCGGACGATTCCACGCAGTAGCGCGGTGTCCGTCGGCCGGATCCTCACCTCCGGCGGCGCGTCCCTCGGAGTCGACCTCTCCTCCCGTCAGAGCCATCTGCTCGAGCGGTATGTCGGGCTGGTGCTGGAGTGGAGCAGCCGCCTCAACCTCTCCGGCGTGCGCACCGAGGAAGAGGCGGCGCGCGTGCTCGTCCTGGATGCCCTGGCGTGTCTTGCGCCCCTCCCCCATCACGGCACCCTCGTGGATCTCGGCAGCGGCGCCGGCACGCCGGGCGTGCCGATCGCCGTGGCGCGTCCGGAACTCCGTGTGACCCTCGTCGACGCCTCACGAAAGAAGGCGGGGTTCCTCGCGGTGGCCGTTCGCGAGCTGGGTCTGGTGAATGCGGAGGTCCTTCACGCGCGGGCGGAGGAGGTGGGGCGCGCGCCGGCGCATCGCGAGCGACACGACGCCGTCACCGCGCGCGCGCTGGCGGCCCTCTCCGTGCTGGCCGAGTACGCGCTTCCCCTGCTCCGAATCGGAGGGGTCGCGGTGTTCCCGAAAACCCGCCGCGCGTCCGAGGAAGTCGCCCGGGCCGCGGGCGCGGTCGCGCTCCTCGGCGGCGCCTCGGGACCGGACGTCCGCCCACTGCCCTCCGGGGGCGATGTCATTATTATGAGGAAGGCTGGACCAACCCCCGACCGCTACCCGAGGCGCCCGGGTGTGCCCGCCCGGCGTCCTTTGCGGCTGTAGGCACATCTCCGCGGGCGCTTCCGCCCCGCGCCAGGGAGGTCGTCGATGCGGTACGGTTGGCCAGGCGGACACGAGTGCGCTGTCGCCCTCTCGTTCGACGTCGACGCCGAGTCGGCGTTCGTGTTCCGGTTCCCGGAGAAAGCCGGTCGGTCGCTCGCCGGCATGGAGGAGCGCCGGTTTGGAGTACGGACCGGCGTTCCGCGCATCCTGCGACTCCTGGACACATACGGGTTGCGCGGGACGTTCTACGTCCCAGGCTACACTATCGTCCACCACACGGCGGCGGTCCGGTCGATCAGAGACGCCGTGCACGAGCTCGGCGCGCACGGCAACGTCCACGAATCACTCGACACCCTCTCGGACAAAGAGGAAGTGCAGGTGTTGGAAGACCAGCTCCAGATCTGGCGATCGTCGTTGGACATGCGGCCCACGGGGTATCGGTCCCCGTCGTGGGAGCTCAATACGGGGAGCCCGGCGATTCTGAAGCGGTATGGATTCGCCTACGATAGCTCCCTCATGGGCGACGACGTGCCGTATCTCCTGGACACGCCCGCGGGGCCGCTCGTCGAGGTGCCCGTGCAGTGGCTCCTGGATGACGCGCCGATGTACCGGTACGCTCCCGGATCGGGCAATGGGATCGCCGACCCCGACCGGGTGATCCGCATGTGGATGCAGGAGTTCGACGGCATGCGCAGCGAGAACGGGTGTTTCGTCTTGACGATGCATCCCTGGATCTCGGGCCGCGCGGGGCGGCTCCTCGGGCTGGAGCAACTCATCCGGCACATGCGGGCCGCGCCCGGGGTGTGGTTCGCCACGGTGGGCGAGATCGCCGAGTGGGCCGCTTCATCAGGCGCGACGGGGACGCTGACACGGGACCCGGCGGCGGGGCGCTCATAACGATCACCGCACGCGGGGGTCGAGCCGGTCTCTCACCGCGTCGCCGAGGAGGTTCGCGCCGAGCACCGTGACCATGATCGCGAGGCCTGGGAACGTCGCCAGCCACCACCCCGTCGCCAGGTAGGCACGCCCGTCGGCGAGCATGTTGCCCCAGCTGGGCGTCGGCGGCTGAACGCCGAGACCGAGAAACGACAGCGCCGCCTCGTACACGATCATCAGGCCGATCTCCAGCGTGCCGACAACGACAATGGAGGGGAGCACCTCAGGCAGCACGTGCCGCAGCATCACGCGGACGTCCGTGCCGCCGAGGGCGCGGGCCGCTTCAACGAATTCTTGCGACCGGCCGGCGAGGGTTTGCGCGAACGCAACCCGGGCGTACCTCGGCCATCGGGTGAGCCCCAGGACGAGCACCGTGTGCTCCAGGCCGGGGCCGAGGGCGGCCACGACCGCGAGCGCGATCAGCAGGAACGGGATGGACAGGACGATATCCACGAACCGCATCAACACCGCGCCCACCCAGCCGCGATAATATCCGGCCGTGAGCCCCACGAACAGGCCGAGGGCGCCGGAGCACGCCACGGCGAGGCTCGCTACCGCAAGCGAGGCGCGGGCCCCGTAGATCAGCCGGCTGAGGGCATCGCGACCCAATCCGTCGGTCCCGAGCCAGAACACCGCCCCGTGAGGTCCGCGCGTCCCCGGCGACATCAGGCGATCTGCGAGGGTCTGGGCCAACGGGTTTCGGGGAGCCACGCTCGGAGCCGCCAGCGCGGCGAGCGCGACGGCGGCGAGGATCCCGATCCCGGCATTGCCGGCGAGCGGCAGCCCTCTGCGCCGACGCCGCGCAGGCGCTCCGCCGGGGGTGAACGCGCTGCTCGCCGCGGCTGCGGCAGGCATGGTTGGCGGCCCGGATACGATGGCGCCCCGGCGAGCGCGATCCGCGGGTCCAGCACACCGTAGAGCACGTCGGTGGCCAGGGTGGTGAGGACGAAGATGGCGGTGCCCACGATCACGACGGCCTGCACCACCGTGTAGTCGCGGGCCTGGATCGCCTCGACCGCCAGCCTCCCCATTCCCGGCCAGGCGAAGATGGTCTCGGTGATCACGGCCCCGCCGAGCAGGTTGGCGACGTCAAGGGCCGCGATCGTGAGGATGGGGATCGCGGCATTGCGCAGCACGTGCGCGACGACCACGCGCCGCGGCGACACGCCCTTGGCATGCGCGGTCCGCACGTAGTCACGACGCGCCTCCTCCAGCACGGCCGACCGGCTCATCCGCGCGATCGTCGCGAGGGACAACCAGGCGAGGGTGATGGACGGGAGGACCAATGTCTGCGGGGTGCCCGACCCAGAGGACGGCAACAGGTGCCACCGAACGCTGACGATCAGGATGAGGAGCAGCCCGGTCCAAAATGACGGCATCGCCTGGCCGATGAGGATGAGGGGCAGCGCGAGGCGGTCGAACGCGCCGCCGCGGCGTGTGCCCGCCGCCACGCCGAGGGGGAGGCCGACGGCGAGGGCCAGCCCGAACGCCGCCGCGGTGAGCTCGATGGTATAGGGAAGACGCTGGAGCACCAGCGGCAGCGCCGGGGCGTCCTGCACGTAGGAGGTGCCGAGGTCTCCACGCGCGAGCCCGGCGAGGAAACGAACGTAAAGCGTGTGCCGCATCTGAGCGATGACGTCTGCCGGCGTGCCCTGAGGAACCATGAGGGCCACGGGATCGCCCGAGAGCCGGACGATGACGAAGACGATCGTGGAGACCCCCCAGAGGACCAGCACCGCCTGCAGCAACCGCCCGGCCATGAAGCGTCCCATCGTGTCGCTCGGCCGTCTGTGCGCGCGCGGGCGTTACGTCTTACTGCCCGAGCGCCATATCGGCGACGAAAAGTTGCTCGTCCACCGTCGGATGCCAGTGAAGGGTCCGATCCGCCCCGTACAGCGCAACGACCTCCCACA
>VBAN01000040.1 GCA_005882445.1 Candidatus Segetimicrobium genomatis
CCCGCTCGATGCCGGCCTTCTTGAGCACATCTTCATCGATGCCGATCCCCAGGATCGTCTTCCCCTTGAAGTGTTGACCCAACCGCCGGAACGCTTCCCGGTCCCGATCGATGACCGAGACCGAGTGGCCGGCGGCTTCCAGCATCAGCCCGAGAGTCGCCCCCACACGCCCGCATCCGAGAATCACCGCATGCATCGCGCCCTGTCCCTCCTCAGGAATACCCGCATCCCCCTATCCGCACGACACAGAGGCAGACCCGCGGCGCTCACTCCCGCCCCCCCGGCGCGGCCCCAACAGGCATTGGGGCGTCTTCCGTCGCCGAGGCCCCGATGCTGGTCTCCGCCAGCCTGTCGATGATGATCTCGCAGGGAGCATGCCGGAAGAGCGACTCCGCACACCGCGCCGCGGAGCCTTCGGTGGGGCCCCTGTCCGGGGAGATTCCCACCACGAGGAGATCCACCCCCCGGTCCCGCACGATGCGCGCGATTCCCTCACCCGCTTCCCGCGCGCGGATGATTTCGCCCTGAACCTCGAGGCCGTGCCTCGCCACGATCTCCTTCGCCTGCCTCAGCGCCTGATTCGCCCGCTCTTCCGCCTCCGGCAGGGGGACGCCCAACGAGAGCGTTCGGGGCACCTCCACGACGTACCCGAGCAGGATCCTGGCCTTCTGCATCGCCCCCAGGCGGCTGGCCAGTTCCACCGCGCGTTCGGAGTAGTAGTGCTCGAGGATCGGCACGAGGATCGTCTGCACGGCGCCCACCGAGCGCACCGCCCTGGCCACCTCCTGCGGCACCGGCCGCGGCAGCCGGAGCATCCACAGGATCAGGGCGGCCATCGGGACCGCGAACGCGGCCGCGAGAACGGCCCCGAGCCCGCTGACGTGCAGCGCGGCGGTCACGAGATCCCTCCCCGGCGGACGTAGGCGAGCACAAACGAGAGCCGGTGCCCGCCGAGTCCGACGAACGCCAGTCCCACCAGCAGCGCCGTGAGGTGCGCGCCGAACGCCAGGGTTCTGGCCAGGATCACGAGGCCCAGCACCACCATCAGCGCGCTCGTCACCGTGCGGTAGGCGTCGATCCGGGTGAACCTCACCGCCTCACGCATGGGCCTGTCCCCGTGCACGCTGCCGGTCCCGCTGCGCCAGGCCAAATTCGTACGCCTCCAGAAGATCGTACTCCTCCGCGTCCTTCAGGACGG
>VBAN01000230.1:0-1001 GCA_005882445.1 Candidatus Segetimicrobium genomatis
AGCGGGCAGCTCCAGCGGGTGCTCATCAAGCACAACCTGTTCACCGACATCGGCGCGTTCGCGGGCAACGGCGGCTACGTGGGGCTGTTGTTCCTCCTGGCCGATGGGACGGCGAACGTCGTTATCGACCACAACACCGCCCTCCAGGCCGAGTGGCCGCTCTTTGCCCTGACGCACAACGCGGGCCGCGGGCCCCATACCGGATTTGTCTTCACGAATACCGTCACCCCCAACAACCACTACGGGGTGAGCGGGGACGGGACGGTCGCCAACCCGATGGGCACCCTGAACACCTACTTCCCCGGCTTCGTGTTCGCCGGCAACGTGCTCCCGGGCGGGGCGGCGGCGGGTTATCCGCCCAACAACTTCTTCCCCGCGACCCTCGCCGACGTGGGTTTCGCGAATCTCGCCGGCGGCGACTATCATCTGGCGGCCGGGAGCCCCTACAGTCATGCCGGGACGGATGGAACCGATATCGGCGCCGATCTCGGCTCGCTCTCCGCGGAGACGGCGTTCGCCGTCTCCGGGATCAACCCCGCCGCGACGCCCGCGCCTCCCACCGTGTCGATCACGCCCTCGGGCGCCGACTTCGGGGCGGTCGCCGTGGGCGGATCCGCAGCTCGTGCGTTCACCGTCACGAACCTGGGAGGGAGCACCGTCAGTGGAACGGTCGCGAGCGAGGCCGGCCAATTGTTCACTGTCGCTTCCGGGCCCTCGTTCAGTCTCCCCGCCGGCGCCAGCCAGACGATTGTCGTGCAGTTTACCCCGTCCAATGCCACCGGCTACGGGACGACCATCGACTTCACCTGGGGGACCGGTTCGGTTGGGCGGGTCGTGACGGGCACGGGCACTCAGCCCCCGGTTGAGGGCGGCCGCTCCTAGGACCGTCCCGGCGCAGCCCGATCCAAGGCCTCTTCCCTCCACCCCGCCGGCTTGCCCCCGCGTGCGACGGTATGTTAGCATGCTAACAGAGGTGATCATATGGCGCACCCGCTGCGCAA
>VBAN01000230.1:1056-2256 GCA_005882445.1 Candidatus Segetimicrobium genomatis
CCTGCGAGGGATCCCTACGGACCTGGTCCGCGAACTCAAAGCCCGGGCGGCGCGACAGGGGCTGACCCTGACCGCGCTCGCGACGACGGCGCTCACGCGCGCCCTGGGGGCGCCACCGCAGGACGACCTCGGACCGCTCGAGGCGGATATGGCGTGGTACGAAGCCCGCAAACGTTCGCTGCTCCGCCGGTACGCCGGCGAGTATCTCGCCATCGCCGACCGGCGCGTCCTGGACCATGACGCGGACTTCAGCGCCCTGGCGGCCCGTATCTTCGCCAAAGTCGGCGTCAGGCCCGTCTTCATGCCTCAGTGTGTGGGAACCAACCAGATCGTGCACCTTCGCTCCCCCCGCCGGGTCCCGGCCTAAGTGCCGCGCTACCGGTACGGCAGGCAGCACACGCCTCCCGCGCCCGTCCTCCCCGTTCGCGTCGGCCGGCCCGGGGCGGCGCCGGAGATCTTCTTCTCGGCGCTCGTGGACACCGGGGCGGACATCAGCGTGCTGCCGCTGGGGTTGCCGGCCCAACTCCACCTGCCGGCCGTGGGGCGGCTGACCGTCGTCGGGGTCGAGGGGCCTCCCCGTTCGCTTCCGCTCTATGCCGTCGAGGTCTCCGTGAACGGGTATCGCGTCATCGCCAGGGCCGTGAGCCTTGGCACGACGCCGCTGATCGGGCGCGAGCTCATCAACAAGATGCTGATGCGCTTCGACGGCCCCAAAGCCCTCCTGGAGGTGAGCTTCCCCTGAGTCCTCGCGGGACGCCGCCTGCCCGCCGGGGTCCGGCGCCGCTCCGGGCGATTCGTCGCGGAGAGCGGGGGCTCGCCATGATCGCGCTGTTGGCCTCCGTCTTGATCGTCACGGTGATCAGTATCTCGCTGATCGGCATGATGGACACGGACCTCACCCACGCCTCCATCCAGTTCGCGGTGGCCCGCAGCTTCTACATCGCTCAGGCGGGCCTGGCGGAGGCCGCGGTGCAGGCCTCGGCGGCAGCCGATCCGGCGGGGTACACCACCCCGGACCGGGGAGTGACGGTCCCCTACGGGAGCGGGCTCTTCACGTACTGGGTGGACGCCGGTCCGGCGGCCGGGTGCGGACCGGGGCTCAAGACCTTGGAATCGCATGGGGAGGTCGCATTTCTCGGACGGACGATCGGGGCTCGCGTCCGGGGATGCGCCGTGGGAGGCGCGCCGTTCCTCGCGGCG
>VBAN01000230.1:2289-3005 GCA_005882445.1 Candidatus Segetimicrobium genomatis
ACACTCGGGTGAACGCGTTGAGCGAGATCACCACCGATACCGTCACGCTGCGGGACCGCACGGTCGCGGACTACCAGCTGTTCGGATTCTCCACGGCGCCCGAATACAATCCTGATCCGGAGGCGGACCCGACCCCGTGGATCTCCTCCGCGTTCGGAGACATCATCAAGGCCAGGCCGGCGGCCGAGCTGATCCTGAACCGATGTGGCACGCCGCATGCGTGCGTCACCGTGCGAGACAACATCACGGACGTGCCCGGCATCGCTGCGCTCCGCGGGGCCAATTACCTGCGGCACGTCTACCTGAAGGACATCCGAACGGAGACGTTCCCGCGGATCGCGCTCGATCCCGCGACGATCAGAGCCTGGGCCGCCCAAAATACCGCGAACGCCGCCCTCAACCGAGCCGCGGGCATGCGCGACAAAGCGGACTCTGTCTACACCCGCATCCAGTTCTACCAACTGCTGTTCTACATGAAGCAAAACCCGCAGTTGTTCCTTCAGGGCACGGTCTATGTCGATGGATCGTTTGAGTTTCTGGGGACCCTGGGGCTCGCGCAAACCCTGGGAAGCGTCCCGGGGACGGTGACGCTGGCCGTGGCGGGCGACGTCATCATCGACAGCAAGATTGCGGTCACGCTCCGGCATGACCTCACCGCCGTGGCCGGCCGCAGGACCCCGGGCATCCTGGTGCTGGGGTCTCCCCACCCCGTCGAC
>VBAN01000231.1 GCA_005882445.1 Candidatus Segetimicrobium genomatis
GACGCGCACCTCCGCTTCCTGCAGGCGCGCGAGCATCTCCGGATCCTGAGGAGAAGATGCCAGCGCGGGATCGGCCTCCGCGGCTCCCACCGCGCCGACCGCGCGTTCGATCCGGTCGGCGGAGGCTTTCAGCTGTTCCGCGCGGGCGCTCGCCTCCGCCACGCGGCCATCCAGCGCATACAGGCGGCGGTTGGCCTCGAGCAGCGCCTCATCGTCCCGGACCTGCTGCTCCAATTCGGCGATCCGGGAGGCGAGCCGGCCGCGCTGGGCCGCCGCCTGCTCGATCGCGGCCACCTCGCCTGCCAGCCGCTGCTGCTCGGTGGTGAGGAACGCGATCCGATCGCTGTCACGCTTGAGCGGGCCCGCATTCCGGGCCGGGTGGTGGAGCCCCACTTCCATCCGCCGGAGGTATTTGTCGAGCGTGTCGAGCACTCGGTTGGCATCGCTGTCGCCCCCCGTGATAATCCGGGCCAGGCGGGTCCCGATCTCCTCTTTCTCCTCCTGGACCCGGGCCAGGTCCCACTGCCCGATGTGGACGGTCGCGCGGAACAGGCTCGCGCTCGTGAGCCCGAGCACCTCGCCGATCCGGCGCTCCACCTCCTTCGGCACATCCCACCGTTCCTCGCCGCACTCGAGCAGGACCTTGCGCGACCGGAAGTCCTTGTGCAGCCGGTAGCTCCGCCCGTCCGCGTCGAACTCCAGGGTGATCTCCCCCGGCCGCTCTTCGCCCCACTGCGCGAAGGAGAGGGCCGCGGACGGCTTGACCGGGAACAAGACCACGGCGAACGCCAGATGCAGCGTCGATTTCCCGGCGTCGTTCCTCCCGCGGACGACGTTGAGCCCCGGCCCGCACTCCAGCACCTGGTCCACAAACTTCCGGAACCCGCGGATGCGTACGCGGCGGATGATCACGTGAGGACCTCCTTGCCCTCCAAGAGCGCGACGCCCCACTGGAGGGCATCCTCGGCGATCCCGCGCGCCTCGCCCTCGCGGCCCGCGATCTGTTCCTGCATCGCGCGGACGAACCGGCCCAGCACGGTGCCTTCCGGGTAGAGCGCAGGGTCGACCGCGTCGAGCCGGAGATGCGACTCGTCCCGGATCTCCAACCGGAAGAACTCGGGCGCCAGATCCTCGCGGAGTCGCTCCACATTCACCCGGTCGACCAGCCCCACCAGCCCGCCGAGCGTCACCACGAGGGCGAGGGAAGCATCGGTGTGGGCGCGGATCGCCCGGGCGACCCCTTCGGCGCCGCCCGAGGCGGCCAGATCCAGCGTGATATGTTTGGCACGCCGCCGGCCGACCGGACGGCGGACGACCTCGATGTCTCCGGGAGCCCCGAGCGTCACGAGGCAGACGCTCCCGGAATCCGGCTCATCCAGGCCGATCATCTCCGGGGCCCCGCTGTACCACGCCCTCACCCCTCCGCTCGAGACGTCCCGGGCAGAGTGCCAGTCGCCGAGCGCGAGGTAGTCCACCCCGCTCGCGGCGATCTCCTCCGGCGTGATGAGCCCAAACCGGGCCGGGAGGTCGGGGCGCTGAACGCTCCCGTGGGCCAGCGCGACGAGAAAATGCGTCCGGCGGGGCACGGGCAGCCCCGCAATGGGACTCTCCGTCGAAAGCCGCTCTGCGATCGAGCGGCCAACCACCGTGAGGTCCCGCTCCGGGAACGTACGGATCTCCAGCGCGGGACCGAGCACGCTGAGGTGCGGGCACCGGGCCGTGAGATCGGCCCACACGGACGCGCTCCCCCGCCAGCTGCTCGGCCGCGAACGGCGCCTGCACCCGCGCCGCCGCCACGGAGTCGAACAGGTCGCCGGCGATCAGCACGGCATCAACCCGTTCCTCGATCGCCAGGCCGACGACCCGCGCAAAGGTCTCCCGCACCTGGCGATGCTGCTCCCGGCCCCGCTCCCCCAGCACTTTGAACGTGGCCCCGAGGTGGATGTCCGAGGTGTGCAGCAGGCGGATGCTCATTCCGCGGCCGCCGTGAAGGGGCAGATCTGGTTGAAGGCGCAGTACGGGCACGCCCGATAGGGATCCGGGGTCGCAATGAACTGCTGCGCCCGGATCCCGGAGGCGGCGTGCAGGATCATCTCCCGGGTCCGATTGAGTTCCGCCTCGGTCTTGCGCGCCCGCCCGACCACGACCTGGGTCCCCAGAAAATGCAGCTCGACGCGGTCCGGCAGCCGGCCAAACACCTCTTTGTAGGCCAGCGTGTAGATCGCCAGCTGGTCGCTGTCCTTGGCGCGCCGGTCGGCGTCCGCCTGGGCGCGGACGTCCGTGCTCTTGAAATCGATGATCACGACCTCCCCGCCCCGGATGTCCACCCGGTCCCAGCGCCCGCGGAGCATCGTCGGCCCCACGGGGAACCGGAACTCCCGCTCCACGAACGTCGGGACCGTGGCGCCGGCC
>VBAN01000232.1 GCA_005882445.1 Candidatus Segetimicrobium genomatis
TACGATCTGGCCGTCGGTGCGGACCAGCTCGAGCTGCGGGTGCAGGTCGACCGGCGGCGCGTGGCGCTCCACGGCCTGGACGACGGAGGCGCGGAACGTCTCTTCGTCCGCCTGCGGGAGGTCGAGCGCCTCGAGGACGAAGCGGCTGACCTTCCTCGGGCGGGCGCCGCCGTAGTCCCGGGCGCTCGTCAGGTACAGGTCCCGCTTAGCGCGCGTCATCCCCACGTAGCACAGCCGGCGCTCTTCCTGCAGGTGGAAGTCCCCGCTCGGCAGCAGGTCCTTGATCAGCGCGTCCGGGAGCGGGATGGGCTCGCCGCG
>VBAN01000041.1 GCA_005882445.1 Candidatus Segetimicrobium genomatis
CCGGAGTCCCCACGCCGTTGTGCGGGAGCTCCACCGGCGCCGCGTGTCCGCCTTGAGCGAGGCGCACGCGGCCGGCCGGCTGGTGAGCCAGCGCGTGATCCTCGATCTCTCCTATCACCCCCCGCGGCTCGGACGGAGACGCTGGTGGACCCCGCTCGACAGCGCCACGTACAGGCGCCACGTGAGCGAATGGGGAATGCTGCGCGATTTGATGGTCGGGCACTGCGAGCGGTGCGGATTTCGGGCGCGTCCGCTCGACGACGGAGCGCTGCTGGCCACGATCTGGCGGTATTTCAACCCGGGCCGCAAGCGCTACTGCCCTCCGCCGGCGGTGCCGGTGGACAACCAATCCCTCGAGCTCCCCCGGCGCGTCCTCGGCGCCTGGCCGTTTCTCAGCCGTCAGTCGGTACGGACGGCCGTGGCGCGGTCGGACGTGTTCCGGCGGTGGGATTTTCTATGGCTGGATGGCCATGCGCACGCGATCGTCGCGATGGATGCCCTTCCCGACAAGCCCACCACGCCGAACGCCGTGGGGCCGCTCCAGACGCTGCCCGGATCCTACTGGCTGATCATCGAAGCCTGGAATGACCCTCGATCCGACCAGATCAAACGGCTGGAACTGAAGAGCCGGTTGAGCCGCCAGGAGGTGCTCGCTCAAGACGGTGGTGATTCCAACGCGCGCGCGGTCGACCGGCAGCTGACGGATGCCCTCGACGTCATCCAGCTCACCAGCGAGCGAGTGGTCCGCGTCGGAGCGGCCGTGGTCCTCCAGGAGCCGAATCCGGAGGCGGCGCGCGCGGCCGCCCGGCGCGCGGTGGGCGCGTTTCAGCAGATTCCCGGCGTCGACGCCCGCATCGAGTCGGCGGCCCTCCGCCGGCAATTCGTGCAGCTCGCGCCGTTCAGCGGGCTTCCGAATGAGCGGCTGATGCGGATGCTGACCAGCAACGCCGCCGACTTCGTCCCCTGCCATGCGCCGTGGCGGGGCGCCGCCCGGCCGGTCTGCCCGTTCTTTACCCGCCGGGACAGCCTGGTGCCGCTCGATCCTTTCGATCCGCGGCTGCCGTCGTGGAACGCCATCGTGGTCGGGGAGTCCGGAGGAGGGAAGACCCACTTCGCGATCGCCTGGCTGTCGCATCTGCTGGCCCTGGATCCCGTGGTGCTGATCGTGGACAAGGGCGGCGCCTACCGGGCGTTCTGCGACGTCTACGGGGGACAGTATGTTCACCTCGATCCCGACGCGGGCATCGCGATCAATCCATTCGACCTCCTGGCGGGCGAGGCGGAGCCCGACTCGACCCACCTCGCCCTGCTCAAGAGCCTCGTCGCGCTGATGGTGGCCGAACCGGAACGCGCTCCGGATCGCCAGGAGATGGCGCTGCTGGAATCGGCGATCCGCCAGACCTACGCGCGGGCCGCCGGCGCTCCCGTGTTCCTGCATGATCTTGTTCGCACCCTGCGCACCTTTGAGCAGGTGGGCGCCCATCACGCGGGACCGGAGGAGTGGGCCGCGGCGAGGGGGATCGCGCGCCGGCTGGAGCAGTGGGTGGACCAGGGGATCTACGCCCGTCTGCTCGACCGCCCGTCCTCGGTGGATCTCAGCGCCGGCGTCGTCTGCATCGACACCGAGGGGGTCAACGAGCACTACCCGGAACTGGCGCCGATCGCCGCGCTGCTCGCCAACCATCTCATCTACCGGCGCGTCAAGGCCGATGAGGGACGCCTCAAGTACGTCATTGGTGGGTATGTTCCGCCGGTTCCGCAAGTTCGGGGCGGGGATCATGGCGATCAGCCAGCGGGTCGAGGATTTCGAAAACGAACATGCCCGGGGCATTCTCGAGAACGCTCCGGTGAAGGTCCTGACCCGCGCCGCGGACGCGGATCGCGTCGCCCCGCTGCTCCAGCTCAACGACCAGTACCGGATGCTGTGGAAGAGCCTGGCGCAGCGCCGCGGCGTGTTCAGCGAAGCGCTGGTCATCATGGACCTGCAGGAGGGGCGCGAGGGGGGCGTCGTCGTCGTTCGGGACATTCCGGAAGACTACCTCGTCGCCACCACGACCGCGGAGGAACGGCTCGAACGCGACCGGCTCGCCGCCCGCATGGGCACGTGGGAAGCCATCCAGCAGCTCGCCAAATCGCGGAGGGTGCCATGTCTCG
>VBAN01000233.1 GCA_005882445.1 Candidatus Segetimicrobium genomatis
ACCGTTGAAGTCGGGGTCGCGGCGCACGTCGGCGACGAGCGCGGCGCTGCCGGTGCGGGCGACCCGTCCGATCACCCCGGTGGTCACGGGCACGGCCGCGGCCAGCCCGGTGTACCCGCGGGAGGCTGTGAGCTGGATCTGGTCGCCGTCGAGGAGGCCGATCAGGACCAGGGGATAGTTGAGCGTCGTGTGGAGCTCCTCGACCAGGGCGTCGAGCAGCTCGCTCGGGTGCAGCGTGGAGGCGACCCGGGTAAACGTCCGGTTGAGCAGGCCGAGCTGGTGGGCCTTGCGCTCCGCTTCCTCGAGCAGCAGGGCGTTCTGCACGGCGATCGCCACCTGGTTGGCGACGGCGCCGCCGAGCGCGGCCTCCGATGACCCGTACGGGCGCACCGTGTTGTGGTACAGGGCCAGCACCCCGATGGCGCCGCTGCGGTAGATGAGGGGGAAGGTCGCGATCGTCCGGTAGCCCAGCCGCCGCGCGCGTTCCACGTTGGCCCGCCCGTCGGCGTGGGCATCGGCGATGATCACGGGCTGGCCGAGCCGGAGGGCGAGGCCGGTGAGCCCAATCCCGGACTGCATCTCGGCGGCCATGTTGCGGACGTCATCGTCCGCCAGCCCGCGGGCAAAGGTGTGCGTGGTCTCCTTGTCCAGGGCGCCGAGATACAGGCCGCAGCGGTCCGCCTTGAGCACCTCGTGCGTCCAGTCGGCGATCGTGTCGAAGACCGCCTGGAGATCCTGCTGCGAGTTGATGCGCTCGGAGATCGCCTTCAGCTCCTCGACCCGGGTCAGATCCTCCCGGGATTTCGTGTACAGCCGCGCGTTGTTCACCACGAGCGCGGCCTGGGCGGCGAAGGTTGAGACCACGCGTTCCTGGTACGCGGTGAAGAAGCCGGGGATGGGCTTCGTGACGGTGATGAGGCCGACCGGATCGCTGCCCGCCATCAGGGGCACAATCAGCAGGGCCCGCACCCCGTCGTCCGGGAACGCGGCCTGGCTCTCGGCGGTCCGGCGGGCGTCCCGCTGGTAGTCGGCGATCCGCAGCGGCCGGCGGTGGGTCAGCGCCCACCCCGACGCGCCGTTCGGCAGGACGGCCGGGCCGCCGTGGAATTGGGCCGGCGTGAGGCCCCGCTCCAGGGCGATCTCGTAGGAGTCGTCCGAGTTGCGCAGGGTGATCCAGAGCGCGTCGGGCTTCGTCAGCCGGGCGACCTTGTCGGCGAGGCGGCTCAGCAGGGCGTCGAGGTCGTGCGTTTCCAGCAGGTCGGTGAGCGCCTCGTGGAGCGCGGTGGACTCCCGGAGGTCCTGCCTGTGGGACGTGAACAGCAGCGCGATGAGGCTGGCGATGACGAGGGGAATCAGCAGCACGGGCGCTTCGCCCCCCCAGATGGCGATCGCGATCGAGAGGCCGGAGGCCCCGAGCGCGGCCGCGGTGGGGATCCGCCACAAGGCGCTGTTGAGCAGCCCAACCCAGAACGGCTCCTGGAAGACCGCGGAGAGGAAGAGGCCCGCCTGCAGAGTCGTGGCGAGGGCGTAGACGGCCAGGACGGCCGCGGTCGCCGCGAGGCCCGCGCGCCCCGCGAGGTCGGGGCTGACGCGGTCGAGCGAGAGGGCATGGCGGAGGTACAGATTCCATGTGGCTCCGGCGAGCAGCGCCGCCAGCGCGCACTGCCCGGTCTCGAAGGGCCCGCGGTCGAAGGCGCGGCGGCGCAGGACCCCGTTGCCGATCGCCGCTCCGAGCGCGCCGGCAATGGCGGCCGGCACCGGTCCGAGAATGACGATCGCCGGGAGGGCGACCGCCGGGCCGAAGGTCTGGGAGCCTCCGCTGGCGAGCGGGATCTGGAAATGCTCGGCCGGGATGGAGAGGAGCAGGAAAATCGCCAGGAGCTTCCAGGACGGCAGGAAGACCCCGGGCGCCGTGCCGATGAGCAGCGCCGCCGCCAGGAGCGCGGGCCCCCACGTGACAAGCCACGCCGTGCTCGGCCGAACCTGCCCCGAGCGCAGCGCCACCTCTGGGGCGGATGGGAGCGGAATCTTCATACCGAGTATTTGATGCCCGGGGGAGGCGCGGGTTTAGACCTCGGGGAAGCCAATCGAAAGCCGATCGAAGCGTGGAGTAGAGCAAAGGTAAGCGTGGATTAGAGCAAAGGTATCAGGCGGGCGGCGGCTCCGGCGCGGCCCCTTCGGCTGCGCCGCGGCGGACGAACTCTTTGATCCGCCGCTCCAACTTGGGCCTGGGCATCAGCACGTGCCGCCCGCAGCCGAGGCAGCGGATGCCGATGTCCGCCCCGAGGCGCACGATCTCCCACTGATCGCCGCCGCAGGGGTGGGTCTTTCGCGTCCGGACGACGTCGCCGAGGAAGAGTTTCAGCACCGGCATCATCACCACCCCGATCCTTCCCCGCGCCTCGATCAGCGGAGCTAGCGGCCCGCCGTGATCAGGGCGTCCGTCGGCGCGTAGTCGTCGGTCAGCAGCGGGACATCGCGGGTCTCGACCGGGACATCCAGCAGGTCGCCGGCGTCCCGGCGAAGCCCGTCGATCCGGATCAGCCGCTGCCGCGCCGCCGTCTCTGCCCGGGCGAGCAGCCCGGCGCGGGTGAGCGGCGGGCCTGCGGTCCCCACCAGGATGATGTTGCGGAGCGACTCCGGCGCCCCGCCGCCCACGGGAAACACGTAGACCTGCGCGAACACCGACCGGAACGTCTTGTAGATCGCGCGGAACAGCCGGCTCTCAGGGCCCCGCACCGCGCCGATCACGTTGCTCGCCACGACGCCGCCCGGGCTCACCCGGGCCGCGGCCGCCTGGTAGAACTCCCGGGTGGCGAGGTGGAACGGGATCGTATCGATGAGGTACGCGTCCAGGATGATGAGATCGTAGTGCTCGGTCGCGCGGCGCAGCCAGAGGCGGCCGTCCATGACGTGCACCCGGAGGCGGGCGTCGTCCGGGACGGCAAAGAACCGCCGCGCCGCATCGGCCACGGCGGGATCGATCTCCACGACCTCGACCGTCGCGTTCGGGTAATCGTGGTGGAACCGGCTCGGCGCGGTCCCGCCCCCCATGCCCACGAAGAGCACCCGCCGGAATCCGGGATTGAACAGGACCGGGAGATGGAGGTAGTCGGTGTAGGGGAACACGGTGCGCAGGGGCGCGTCCTGATCCCGGGCGCTCTGCCAGTAGTTGTCCAGCCGCAGGTACCGGATCCGGGCCTCGTCCGCCACCGTGATCCGGTGGTAGACCGTGTCCCGGGCGAACACCGTTCCGCTCTCGCCCGCCGGGGGACTGCCGGTGAGGATCAGCAGGGCGCCGGCCACCGCCCCGGCGCCGGCGGCCGCGCGCGGCCGCCCCATCCACACCCACCCCAGCGCGGCCAGGGCCATCTCGGTTCCACCCAACATTTGCATGATCGCGCGGACCCCAAACGTGGAGATCAGCACGAACGCCGCCAGCAGGGTGCCGGCGATGCTGCCGAGCGTGCTCAGCGCGTAGAGCATCCCGGCGACGCTCCCGATCCCCTCGACCGACTGCGCCCGCAGCCGGACCGCGTACGGGGAGATCGTGGCCATGAGCATGGCCGGGATGAAAAAGAGCGCCGTGCTGCCGAGGAGCGGGTTGCCGCGCGGTCCGTAGTCGTGCGCGGCGATCCCGCCCAGCACCGCGTCCGCGAAATGGGGGATCGGGAAGGTCGCCGCCCCGGCCAGAAAGACGAGGGCGAGGAAGGGGCCTCGCTGCGGCCACCGGGTGCTGAGGCGTCCCCCCAGGTAGTACCCGGCGCTGAGGGCGGCCAGGAACACGCCGATCAGGCTGCCCCACACGTAGACCGAGTTGCCGAAGTACGGCGCGATGACCCGGCTCGCCACGATCTCCAGGGCGAGCAGAACCGCGCCGCTTATGAAGACGACGAGCTCGAGGATGACCCGGCCCCTCTCCGCGGGTTCGCCGGCGCCTGCGCCTTCGGGGCGGCCGCCTTTCGCACGACGATCTCGTCGCCCTTCGTCTCCACGACGAGGGTCTCGCCTTCCCGGACCTCGCCCGCGAGGAGCTGGCGGCTGACGGCGTTCTCGACGCTGCGCTGGATGAGCCGCCGCAGCGGCCGCGCCCCATAGTCGGGGTTGTACCCTTCCCGCGCCAGGTAGGCCCTGGCCTCCTTCGAGACTTCGAGCCGGAGCCCGCGCGCGGCCAGGCGGGCGGTCAGGCCCGCCAGCTGCAGGTCGACGATGCGCTCCAGGTCGGCCCGGCTGAGCGGGTGGAAGACGATGATCTCGTCGATCCGGTTGAGGAACTCCGGCCGGAGCGTCCGCCGCAGCTCTTCCAGGATCTGCACGCGGACCAGTTCGAACGCCGGCAGGTCTTCGGGATCCAGGTTCATCAGGTACTGGCTCCCCAGGTTGCTCGTCATGATGATGATCGAGTTCCTGAAGTCGACCGTCCGGCCGTGCCCGTCGGTGAGGCGCCCGTCCTCGAGGATCTGCAGGAGGATGTTGAACACGTCCTGATGGGCCTTTTCGATCTCGTCGAAGAGGATCACGCGATACGGGCGCCGCCGCACGGCCTCGGTCAGCTGGCCGCCTTCGTCGTACCCCACGTAGCCGGGCGGGGCGCCGATGAGGCGGCTGACCGTGTGCTTCTCCATGTATTCGGACATGTCGATCTGGATCAGGGCGTCCTCGTCGCCGAAGAGGAACTCGGCGAGCGCGCGCGAGAGCTCGGTCTTCCCGACGCCCGAGGGCCCGAGGAAGATGAACGACCCGGCCGGACGGCGCGGGTCCTTCAGGCCCGACCGCGTGCGGCGCATCGCGCGCGAGACGGCCGACACGGCCTCGTTCTGGCTGACGTAGCGTTTGTGAAGCTCGTCCTCCATGCGGAGCAGCTTCTCGGTCTCCTCCTCGGTGAGATTGAAGACGGGGATGCCGGTCCAGATCGACAGGACCTCGCAGCGCGCGCAGGCGCTCCTCCTGCGCGGCGAGCCGCTGCTCGAGCTCGCGCAGCGCGCCGTACCGCAGCCGGGCGGCCCGCTCGAGGTCGGCGGCGCGCTCGGCCTTCTCGATCTCCACGCGCGTTTCGTCGATCTTCGTCCGCGTCTCGCGGATCTCGCCGATGAGGGTCTTCTCCTGGTCCCACCGCGTCCGCAGCGCCCGGCTCTGCTCCTTGAGGTCCGCGATCTCGCGCTCGATCCGGCTCAAGCGCTCGCGGGAGGCCGGATCGGTCTCCTTGCGCAGCGCTTCCCGCTCGATCTCCAGCTGCATGATCCGGCGGTCCGCCTCGTCGAGGGGCGCGGGCTTGCTGTCGATCTCCATCCGCAGCCGGCTCGCCGCCTCGTCGATCAGGTCGATCGCCTTGTCGGGCAGGAAGCGGTCGCTGATGTACCGGTCCGAGAGGGTGGCGGCGGCGATGACCGCGTTGTCGGTGATGTGGACCCCGTGGTGGACCTCGTATTTCTCCTTGAGGCCGCGCAGGATCGAGATCGTCTCCTCGACGCTGGGCTCGTCCACGAAGATGGGCTGGAACCGCCGCTCCAGCGCCGGATCCTTCTCGATGTGCTTGCGGTACTCGTCGAGGGTCGTCGCCCCGATCGCGTGCAGCTCGCCGCGGGCGAGCATGGGCTTCAGCATGTTGCTGGCGTCCATCGCGCCTTCGGCCGCGCCGGCGCCGACGACGGTGTGCAGCTCGTCGATGAAGAGGATGATCTCGCCGGCGGATTCGGTGATCTCCCGCAGCACCGCCTTGAGCCGGTCCTCGAACTCCCCGCGGAACTTCGTGCCCGCGATCAGCGACCCGAGGTCCAGGGCGACGACGCGCTTGCGCCGGAGCCCCTCCGGGACGTCGCCGCGCACGATCCGCTGGGCCAGGCCTTCTGCGATCGCCGTCTTGCCCACGCCGGGTTCGCCGATCAGGACCGGGTTGTTCTTGGTCCGGCGGGCCAGCACCTGGACGACCCTCCGGATCTCCTCGTCCCGGCCGATCACGGGATCCAGCTTGCCCTCCCGGGCCGCCTGCGTGAGATCGCGC
>VBAN01000033.1 GCA_005882445.1 Candidatus Segetimicrobium genomatis
ATCGACATTTCGGCGTGCTGCTGGTCCTCCCCGCGGTCATCCTCATCATCTTGCTGTCGGCCTACCCGCTCGTGTACTCGCTGTGGGTCGATGTGGTCAACTACGATTTCCAGATCCCGGGCCACGACTTCGTCGGGTGGCAGAACTTTAGGGACGTGGTCGTCGATCCTGTCGCCGCCACCGCGCTGCTGAACACGATCGTGCTCTCGTCGACGGTCGTCGCGCTCGAGCTTGTGCTCGGACTGCTGCTCGCCGTGGCGATGGTGCGGCCGTTCCGCGGCCGGGGGATCGTCATGCCCATCGTGATCATGCCGCTGTTCATGAGCCCGGCCATCGTCGGCCAGTTCTGGGGGCTGCTCCTGCAGCGCCCCTTCGGCCCAACGGACTACGTCCTCAGCCAGCTGCTCGGCCGTCCGGTGACGATCTTTCCCATGAGCTCTACGAGGCGGGCCAGTTGGACGGCGCGTCTCCGTGGCACACGTTCTTCAGCATCAGCCTGCCGTTGGTGGCGCCGATCCTGCTGCTCGCCGTCGCGTTCCGTCTGCTCGACGCCGTCAAGCTGTTCGACATCATCTACATCATGACCGGGGGCGGCCCCGGGACCAACACCTATACGGCCGCGTTCTATCTGTATGAGAAGGGATTCCAGGAGTTCCATCTCTCGCAGGCGACGGCCGGCAGTTGGATGTTCTTGATCCTGACGATTCCCGTGATCTCCGTGCTGGTCCGGCGGCTCCTCCGCCCGGAGACCGCGTGATGGGAGCGGTCAGGATGGCCCGGCCGGGGGAGGGGGGCGCCAGACGCCACCGCGTACACGCCTAGGAGTTCGTCCGGTTTCTCTACATCGGCGGCTTCCTGGTGTTCCTGCTGCTCCCGCTCTACTGGATGGTCATCACCTCGATCAAGCCCGTCAGCGAGTTTCTGGCGGTGCCCCCGGTCGTGTTTCCGTCGGAGCCCACGATCGTGCACTACACGGCGGCGTTGTACTCGTACCGGGGGATGCAGGGGCTGATCAACAGTCTGATCATCGCGTCGGCCACGACCGTCGTCTCGGTCGCGGTGGGCACGCTGATGGCGTACAGTCTGGCCCGCTTCCACACGGGGGGGCGGCACCTGGCCTTCTGGGTCCTCTCGCAGCGCTTTCTTCCCGGCATCGCCGTGGTGCTGCCGGTGTTCCTGCTCTACCGGAACGTCGGTCTCAACGATACGTACATCGGGATGGTTCTCATTTACACAGTGTTCAGCCTGCCGTTCACGGTCTGGACGATGTACGCCTATTTTCGGCAAATGCCGGTGGAACTCGAAAACGCCGCGCGGGTCGACCCCCTGGCGGCCCCCGGGATCGTCACCGCGGCGGTCTTCGCCTTCATTTACGCGTGGACGGAATTTTTCTTCGCCCTCATCCTGACCAGCCGGACCGCGTTCACGCTCCCCTCCATCTTTCGCTCGTTCTTGGGCTTCCAGGGCGCCCAGTACGGGGAGTCGAGCGCGCTCACCGTCATTTCGCTGGTGCCGTCGATCGCGCTCGGCCTCCTGGTCCAGCGGCATCTCGTCCGCGGCCTGACGCTCGGCGCCCTGCACGAATAAGCACGGGAAGGAGGCTGCGCTCATGTCCGCCGACCCCCGCATCCACCCGGACAACTGGTTCACGTATGGCCGTGAGAACGTCCCCGAGCCGCCGCGCCGCCTGCGTGCGGGCGAGGTCACCGTCCTCTTCGACGGGGCGGACCTGCGCCGGGCGGTGCTCGGCGGAACGGAAATCGTGCGGCGAGTGTACACCGCCATCCGCGACGTCAACTGGGACACCGTGCTCCCGGCTCGATCGGCCTATGCGGTGGAGATAGGGGACCGAGAGTTTCGGATCTCCTATCGCGCGCTGCATCGGAAAGAAGAACTGGACTTGGCGGCGGAGATCACCATCGAGGGCCGCTCCGACGGGACGCTGCGCTTCGCGTTCGACGGAACGGCCAACTCAGACTTCCCCTACTGCCGGATCGGAATCTGCACGCTCCACCCACCCACGGCCGCAGGCCGGGGCTACCGCGCAGAGTCGCCGGACGGAGCGGTCGAGGGCGAGTTGCCCCTGCTGGTTGGGCCTCAATGGATCCGCGACGGCAAACTCCACGCGCTCTTCGCGCCGTACCGGCGGCTCACGATCGCGATGCCCGGCGGCCTCGATGTGGAATTCGCCTTCGAAGGCGACCTGTTCGAGATGGAAGACCAGCGAAACTGGACCGACGCGTCGTTCAAGACGTACTCGA
>VBAN01000234.1 GCA_005882445.1 Candidatus Segetimicrobium genomatis
CCGGCTCCCCGAACTCCTCCGGCAGGCGCGGGAGGGCTGCCAGCCTGTCTACGAGGTCTGGGATCGCGCGGAGCGCGACCGTCCACTCCCGAGCCTGCCCGCCCTGCGGGGCGGCGCGGTCCGGGGGTTCGTCAACATCATCCACGGGTGCAACAAGTTCTGTACGTTCTGCATCGTGCCGTACGTCCGGGGCCGCGAGCGGAGCGTGCAGCCTGAGACCGTCGTCGCCGAGGTGGCCGGGCTCGCCGCGCAGGGGTATCGGGAGATCACCCTCCTCGGCCAGAATGTCGACAGTTACGGGCACGATCTGTCGCCGCGCCGCGACCTGGCGGGCCTGCTCCGGCTCGTGCACGAGGTGGAAGGCATCGATCGGATCCGGTTTACGACGAGCCACCCCCGGGACATGACCCTGACGCTGATCCGGACGGTCGCGGAGCTGCCGAAGGTCTGCGAGCACATTCACCTGCCGGTGCAGGCGGGGGACGACCAGGTGCTCAGGCGGATGCACCGCGCCTACACGAGGAAGGCGATGCCCGCATCGAGTGTGTCCACCGATGTCATCGTCGGGTTTCCCGGCGAGACGGATGACGAGTTCGAGCGCACGATCCGGCTGGTCAACGAGATCCGCTTCGATATGGTGAACACGGCGATCTACTCCCCGCGCGAAGGAACCCCGGCCGCAGGCGATCCCGATCAGGTCCCCGAAGAGACCAAGCGGCGCCGCCTCCACGCGCTCAACCACCTGGGGCAGCGCATCGCCGCCGAGGTCAACCAGCGGCTCGTGTGGACGCAGCAGGAGGTGCTCGTCGAAGGTCCCGGCACCCGCGGCGGGGTCGTCGGCCGCACCCGCACCAACAAGATCGTCACGATGGACGGCGATCAGGGGCTCACCGGCCGGACCGTGCCCGTGGAGATCACTTCCGCGGGGTCCTGGGTTCTCCGCGGCCGCCTGGCGGCAGGCGTGTTCCCGGCCGGCGCTCACCCTCGCCGGTAGAACCACCGCTCGATCTCCGTCGCGCGCACCCGGACCATCGTCGGGCGCCCGTGAAAGCAGGAGAACGGGTCCGCCGCCCGCGAGAGCGCGTCGAGCAGGCCGGCCATCATCGTCGGGTCGAGGGCGTCCCCGGCCCGCACCGCCGTGTGGCAGGCGGTGGCGATCGTCAGCCGCTCCTCGAGCGACCGGCCGGCATGGGGGCCGTGGTCGTCCTGGAGATCCCGCAGGCACGCGCGGAAGACCTCGCCGGGCGCGCGGTGGCCGGCGATCGCCGGGACGGCCATGAGGCGCACGGTCTTGGGTCCAAACAGCTCCACGTCGAAGCCGAGCGACCGGAGGGGAGCCTCCAGGTCGGTCAGGACGGCGGCTTCCTGAGGCGTCAGCTCCAGGACGATGGGGGTCACCAGCCCCTGCGCCTGCACGCCCTCGCGCGCGCGGCGGGCGATGAGCTGTTCGAAGAGCACCCGCTCATGCGCGGCGTGCTGATCGATCAGCACCAGGTCCTTCGCGGACTGGCCGAGGATGTAGGTCAGCGCCAGCTGGCCGATCACCCGGATCGGCGGCCAGGGGAGATCCGAGGAGAGGGCGTCCGTGATTTCCAGGGCGTCTCCGGCGAAGGGCGGGCGCTGGGGCACACCGAGGTCATCCCTGCCTGCGGCGTGAGCCGAAAGGTCTTCCCGGCCGCCCGCGGCCGCAGCGTGAGACAGCGCATCCGGGGGCTGCGCGGGGATGACATGGAGCAGCGGGACGCGGTGCAAGGTCCGCCGGACCTCTCGCTCAACGTCCTCGAACAGCTGCCTCTCCCGCACGAACCGGACCTCGGCCTTTCGAGGATGGACGTTGGCATCGACATCCTCCGTCGCGACGCGCAGGGACAGCACGGCAGCCGGGTGCCGGTCCTCGGGAATCAGGGTGTGGTACGCCTGCGCGAGCGCGCGCGCCAGCAGCGGGCTCCGGACCGGCCGGTTGTTGATGAGGAACCACTGGTGCGTTCTCCGGCGCTGGGCCACCTGTGGGGTGCCGAGGACTCCGGCGAGCGTGCCCGTGGCTCCGGTTGCCGTGAACTCCAGGGCATGCGCAGCCACCTCCGGGCCGAGGATCCTGCGTGCCCGTTCGGCAAAGCTCTCAGGGGGAAACCATAGGATTTCCTGGCCCTCGTCGGTCAGCCGGACCGCGACCTCGGGCGCGGCCAGGGCCAGCGCCTCGACCGTTTCAACGCCGCGCCGGCGATTTCAGAAATCGCCGGCGCGCGGGCGTGTTGAAAAAGAGGCCTTCGACGATGACGGTGGTGCCCTGGGGGCCGCTCGCGGGCCCGAGGCCTTGCTGGGTGCCGCCCGCGATGACGATCTTGACGGCATCCGCCCCCTGGATGCGCGTCACCATCTGGACGCGGGCGACCGCCGCAATGCTGGGCAGGGCCTCACCGCGGAACCCGTAGGTGTGCACGTGCCGCAGATCCTCGGCGGTGCGAATCTTGCTCGTGGCAAAGCGCTGGAACGCCAGCGACACCTCAGAGCCGGGAATGCCCGCGCCGTCGTCGCTGATCTGAATGAGCCGCTGACCGGCGCCCCCGATCTCGATGGCCCGCCGCGATGCGCTCGGCGGCGCTCTGGGGGAGGATCTGGATGCCGGGGCCTGCGCTCACGTCCGCCGTGGGGTCCCCTGTGACGGGAATGGGATCACTGTGCTGGCCGGCCGCTCGCCCCCGGGCCCCCGCCGGCCGGGCACGTGCTGAGGTGGGCCGTGGGACGTCCCCGCTTCGAGGAGGGTCCGGAGGGTGGACAAAAAGTTCAGGGCCTCGATCGGCGTCATTCGGGACAGGTCGGCCTGCCGGAGGGCTTCCTCGACGGGGGATGGCAGCGCCAGCGGAAGCTGCTGGCTGCGCGACGGGCCGCGCCCGGCGCGGGGCGAGCGCTGGGACGCGGAGGCTGTCTCGAGGCCGGCCAGGACCTCGCGCGCCCGCTGGATCACGGGGTCGGGGACTCCCGCCAGGCGCGCCACGTGGATTCCATAGGATGATGCCGCCGCCCCCGCCGCGACACGGTGGAGGAACACGATATCCTGACCGTCCTCCTTAACGAGCACCTGGGCGTTGGCCACGCGTGCCAGCTGCGAGGCGAGTTCGGTCAGCTCGTGGTAGTGCGTGGCGAAGAGGGTCCGCGCCCCCACCCGGTCGTGAAGATCTTCGACCACCGCCCACGCCAGGCTCATGCCGTCGTACGTGCTGGTGCCCCGCCCGACCTCATCCAGGATGACCAGGCTCCGGGCCGTGGCCTGCGTGAGGATGCGCGCCACCTCGATCATCTCGTTGAGGAACGTGCTCCGGCCCGCGGCGAGATCGTCGCTTGCCCCCACGCGGGTGAAGATTCGGTCGACCGTGCCGATCTCGGCCTCGCGCGCCGGCACAAAGCTGCCCATCTGCGCCATGACGACCATGAGGGCCGCCTGCCGGATGTAGGTGCTCTTGCCGCCAAAATTTGGGCCGGTGACGATCAAGATGTCGGGGCCGCCCGGATCGAGCGAAAGGTCGTTGGGGACGAACCGGTCGACCCCGATCGCCTGCTCGACGACGGGATGGCGGCCCCCCACGACGCGGAAGACCCGCTCGTCCACCAGGCGGGGCCGGACGTACCGGTGGCGGACGGCGACTTCGGCGAGCGCCGCATGGACGTCGGCCTCGGCCACCGCCCTGGCTGCGGCCTGGAGCGGGGCGATCTGCGCGCGGACGGCATCCCGCAGTCCGCAGAACACCTCGTACTCCCGTGCGGCGATGCGCACCTCCGCGGTGAGGATCAGCGCCTCGCGGTCCTTCATTTCCGCCGTGATGTACCGTTCGGCGCCGACGAGCGTGCCTTTGCGAATGTACTCTCGCGGCACCAGACGTTCGTTGGCCTTGCTCACTTCAATGTAGTAACCCATCACCTGGTTATAGCCGACCTTGAGGCTGCGAATGCCTGTCCGCGCCCGCTCGGCGGCTTCGAGCCCGGCCATCCACTCGCGGGCCGCCTGGCTGCCGGCGCGGAGGCGGTCGGCCTCGGGGTCGAATCCCGGCCGGATCAGGCCACCGTCCTTGGGCGATAGGGGAGGGGAGTCGACGAGCCCGCGGCGGAGGACCTCGACGAGATCAGGGGGGACGGCGAGCGCGGCCGCGCGCGCGCGGATCTCCTCGGCCGCCCCCAGCGCAAGGCGCGAATCCGCGGGTTCCGCCAGGATGGGAGCGAGGGCCGGCAACGCCTCGAGCGCGCTGCGCAGCGCTGCGAGATCGCGGGGCGTGCCCGCTTCGTGGGCCAGACGGCCGCCGAGCCGCTCGATGTCCCCGATCGCCCGCAGATGAGCCCTGAGGGTCTCGCGGACGGGAGCGTTGACCACGAACATCTCGACGGCGTCCAGCCGGGCGCGGATTTCCTCACGATCGAGGAGCGGCTGCCGCATCCAGCGGCGAACCAGGCGGCCGCCCATCGGCGTTTCGGTGAGGTCGAGCACGCCGAGGAGCGTGTCCTGGGCTCGGGCGTCCCGCGGCTGCGCCCAGAGGGCAAGCGCCCGCTGGGTCGGATCGTCGAGGATCATGGTGGCGGTCCGGGGGAGCATGCGCACGCTGCGGAGGTGGGGCAACGGCCCCTTCTGCGTTTCCCGGAGATACTGGACGAGCGCGCCGGCCGCCCCCGTGGCGAGGGGGGCGCTCGAGAGGCCGAACGCATCGAGGGTGGCCACCCCGAGATGCTCGCGCAGGGTCCGGCCTGCCGCCGCCGGGTCGAACCGGTTGGCGTCGTACGCGGTCGCGGACACGTCTTCCATGACGAAGGCCGCCGCCTCGGAATCATCGGGGACGAGCAGCTCTCGAGGGCGAAAGCTGGCGAGCGTCTCCGAGAGATGCGCCGGGGTCTCTCCTTCCGTGGCATAGAACTCACCGGTGGACAGATCGGCCAGCGCCAGTCCCCACCCGTTGCTCCCGGAGGCCACGGCCGCGAGGAAGTTGTTCTCGCGCGCGCTGAGGAGGTCGTCTTCGATGACCGTGCCGGGCGTGACGACGCGGACGACCTCGCGGCGGACCAGCGTCCGGGTCTGCTTCGGGTCTTCGACCTGGTCGCAGATGGCGACCCGATGGCCCCGGTCGATCAGACGCCGCAGGTACGAATGGAGCGCGTGGTGGGGGATCCCGCACATCGGGATCCGCCGGCCTTTCGCCACCGGCCGGCTGGTCAGCAAGAGCAGGATGGCCTTGGGGTGCTGATCCTTGAGCGCCCGATACTGGCGCATCATGGGCGTCAGCTCGCTCATGCCCGTCTATCTTCGTCGCGCCGCCTCGAGGTCCCCCCTGGGGTGATGGAAAGTCCGACCCGCGCGGGGATCCTCGGCGGCAGGGGGGGAGGCCGAGGCGGTAACGCCGAAGAAAACCTCATGAACGGATCACATCGACGCCGGCAGCGTCCGGGGCCCGCGGTCTCGACACCCGCCGGACGCGCATCCCCGCCGCCGACGACACCGGGTCCCGGGAAGGCCTCCGGGGTGGCGCCGACCTCCCCGCCGGCCGCCCGCGTCCCCGTGCCCAACGCCGGCACGGGGGAAGAAGCGTGGGAGCGGACCCACCTCGAGCAGACGATGTTCGCCATGGCGCGAGAGCACGCGGATGCCGCCGCCCGGTGCGCCCGCGCGTCCCCTCCGGACCGTGAGGGCGAGCAGACGCACAGCCTCGTCGCGCTGCTGATGTCCTTTCTCGC
>VBAN01000034.1 GCA_005882445.1 Candidatus Segetimicrobium genomatis
TAGCCTTCGGCGACGTGCCGTTGGGCGCGCTCGCGCATCAGGCCGAGGTCCTTCTCGAAGAGCATGCTGGCGTACAGCGAGATGGAGTCGCGCCGGGCGCCGCCGAGCAGCGTGTGCACCGGGAGGCCGAGCGCCTTGCCTTTGATGTCCCAGAGCGCGATGTCGACCGCGCTGATCGCCTCGATCGTCACGCCGCCCCGGCCCATCCACAGCGTGCCCTGGTACATCTTGTCCCAGAGCCGCTCGGTGTGCAGGGGGTTTTCCCCGATGAGCATGCCGGCCAGCCCCTGGGACCGCGCCCACGACACCGGCGCGTCGACGAGCGCTTTGACGACCTCGGGAGAGGCATCGGCCTCCCCGATGCCGGTGATCCCGGCGTCCGTGTGCACGCGGACGATCACGTCGTCCTGGATGCCGTCCGCCCTCGTCCCATCCAGATCGGGAATGCGCAGAGGGATCGCTTCCACTTTCGTAATCTTCATGCCGGCTCCTTGGGCGTGGTGGGCGGGGGGGCGGCCGCCTCGGGTCGAGGAGCCGCCCCCCTCTGCATGATGTCTACTTGACAACCGGCCAGTACCACATGTTCCGGAGACTGAGGCCGCCCTCTTCCAGGATCTTCGGGATCCCATCCCGCTTCCCGCGCAGCTCATCGATGGCGCGCGAGATGGCGTGGTTCAGGTCGATATCGCTCTTGCGGATGCCGTACCGCGCGTAGCCGTACTCCTCGAGCGCCGGGGCGTATCCGGTCGCCATCTCCATCGGGACGCCCGGGTGCTGCTTGATGAACAGGCCGACCTTGATATCGTCCTCCATGGTCACGTCGATGCGCCCGGCCGCCAGGTCGGCGAACTCGGACTCGTTGGTCGTGTAGAGCTTGAGCTCCTTGATGTCCGTGCGCTTCTCAAGGAAGGTGTGGTTGAAACTCCCGCGGACCACCCCCACGACCTTGCCCGCCAGGTCGGCCGCGGTATGGATGTTCTTCGGGTTCCCCTTGTGCACGGCGAGCGTCGAGCCGTACCAGTACGCCGGGGTCGTGAAGTCGATGACGGCCAGCCGCTTCGGATTCTCGTGGATGTTGTCCGCGGCGACGTCCCAACGCTTCGCGACGAGACCGGGAATCATCGCGTCGAACTGCACGATCTGCCAGGACACCTTTTCGATGCCGAGCAGTTTGGTGATCATCCGGAAGATCCGGACGTCGAGGCCGTCCATCTCCTTGGTCTTCGTGTCCTGGTACGTAAACGTGTAGTCGTCCGCGATCCCGATCACGATCCCCTCGCGGAGCACCCGCTTGAACGAGCCGTCCCCGCCGGTGAAGGAGCTGATTCCCCCGATGCCCCCGACGCCGGCCAGGACCGGCAGCGATGTCGTGACGAGAAAGAGTCCGGCCAGCAGCGCATACAGCCATCCGCGCATCCTGCCCCGCATGCTCATCCCTCCCTCATGGTCTTGCAGATCTGGGTTCTGCCACACACGCGTACGGCGCCGCACCCCCCTTCCGCTTTCACCGGGAAGGGCTCGCCGAGAGCCCCCCCGTGGTGTCGCCCATCTCCGTGTTTCGCTCGAGAATGGACTGGAGGAACTGCCGCGTGCGCACGTTGGTTGGGGTGGAGAAGATCTGATGCGGCGCGCCCTCCTCCACGATCATCCCGTCGGCCATGAAGATGACCCGGTCGCACACGTCCTGCGCGAATCCCATCTCGTGAGTCACGACGAGCATCGTCATGCCCTCGGCCGCCAGCTGGCGCATCACCCGGGTCGAGGGCCGAGGTGACCTCGTCGAACAGCATCGCCTTCGGCTGCATCGCCAGCGCCCGCGCGATGGCCACCCGCTGCTGCTGACCGCCGCTCAACTCGTGCGGGTAGGCGTCCACCTTCTCCGCGAGGCCCACCTTCGTCATCATCGCCAGCGCCCGCCGCCGGACCTCATCCTTCGGCTCGCGCCGGACATGGATGGGCGCCACCATGACGTTCTCCAGGGCCGTGAAGTGCGGGAACAAATTGAAGGACTGGAACACCATCCCGACCTGCGACCGCAGCGACTCGATCCGGTGGTCGGGGTCGACGACGTGCCTTCCCTCTCGCGAGAAGCGGTAGACCGGCGTGCCTTCGATGTAGATCGTCCCGCTGTCGATCCCTTCGAGGTGGTTGATGCAGCGCAGCAGCGTCGACTTGCCCGCCCCTGACGGTCCGATGATGCAGACGACCTCCCCTTTCTGCACCTCCAGGGTGACGTCCCGGAGGACGTGCAGGCGTCCGAAGGATTTGTTCACCCGCTCCAGCCGGATCATCAGGCCGCCCCCTCCGACGCCCTGCGGGGCGGCCCGGCCGGGGCCACCCGCCGCGGCCGGTAGCCGATCTTCATCCGGCGCTCCAGGTACTGGACACCGAGCGAGCCCGGGTACGACAAGGCGAGGTAGATGGCGCCGATGAGCGTGAAGATCGTGAAATACTGGAAGTTCGTGGCCGAGATGATCTGCCCGGTGAACAACAGCTCTTTGACGGTAATGATCGACGCCAGCGCCGTGTCCTTGAACAGCGAGATGAAGTAGTTCCCGAGCGGCGGCACGATGATGCGAATCGCCTGCGGCAAAATGATCAACCGCATCATCAGCGTGCGCGACATCCCGAGGGCCTGCGCCGCCTCGAGCTGGCCCTTCGCCACGGCCTGGATCCCCGCGCGATAGACCTCCGACAGATAGGCGGCGTAGTTCACGGTGAGCCCGATCACCCCGGCCGTGAACGCCGGGAACCGGACCCCGAACGCCGGGAGGACAAAGTAGATGTAGAAGAGCTGCAGCAGGCAGGGGGTGCCCCGGATCACCTCCACGTAGAAGGTCGCTGCGACCCGCACCGGCCGGATGCGGGTCATGCGCGCAAGCGCCACCACGAGGCCCAGGACGAGGCTGATCGCCATCACGCTCAGGGTCAGCTCGACGCTGACCAGCGCCCCCCGGAGCAGGTCCGGCAGGTACTCCAATGAGCTGCGGAAGTTGAACAGCGCGAAGATCCCGCTCATGCCGCCCTCCTACTCGGCCGCCGGCGTCAGCACGGCTTTGATCAGATCGCCGGGATCGGTCACCAGCTGCCGGAACACCGCCGGGCCCGCTTCGAGCGGATACGGGCGGGCCCAGTCCACCGGGACGAGCCCGGCGCCCAGCAACTCGACGGCCCGGACGAAGTCGTCGTACGTGTAGGCGTAGGAGCCGCGGATCGTGATCTCGCGGTTCACGATGTCGACCGCGGGGAGGGGCGTGATCTCCTCCCCCAGCCCGAGCAGCGCGACACGCCCTCCGCTGCGCACGCTGGCCACGGCCGCCTGCCTCGTGGCCGAACTGCCCACCGCCTCGATCGCCAGGTCCACCCCTTCGCCGCCGGTGAGCTCCCGGATCCGTCCGGCCGCATCGTCGGTCTGAGCGTTGATGGCCGCCGTCGCCCCCAGGCGGCGGGCGAGCGCCAGCCGGGCGGGCACGATGTCGACCGACACGAGAACCGCCGGCTTGAACACATTGGCCAGATGGAGCGCCAGTACCCCCTGGCTCCCCGCCCCGAAGATGGCAATCCGCCGCACCAGCCCGCCGGCGTTCCGGTTGAAGAGGTGGACGGCATTCGGCGGAAGCGCCACCACCGACGCGCGGGGAACCGCCACGAAGTCCGCGTATCCCCCGGGACGGTCGATGCCGATCACCTGCCGTGACCGGCACAGGGAGGTATCCCCCCGGCGGCAGGCGGCGCACTGCCCGCACGTGATCAGCGGGTAGACGGTGACCGCGGCGCCGGTAACGAGGTCGCGAACCGCCTCCCCCACCGACGCCACGGTGCCGGCGACCTCGTGCCCCATCACGAGCGGCGGCACCCGTTTCCGGCTCTTCCCCAGATACCCGTGAAGGTCCGACCCGCAGACGCCCGAGGCCCCGACCCTGACGACCACCTCGCCGGGCGCGGCGTAGGCATCGGGGCTTCCTGCAACTCCATCCGCTCCGGGCCGAGATAGACGAGGGTTCGCATGTGCGCGTCTCGTCGGTACCCCGCGGGGGGTGCGTTTTCCTTCCCCCCGGATTGACCGAGAGCAATGGATCCGGCGTTTACCCGCGGGGGAGGTCAGCGTCTATCCGGCGATCTTCCAGGGCACTCAATGAGTGGCAAGACCCGGCGGTTTTACGGCGCCGTGGGGTGCTGCCGTATGGCAGTCAAATCGGTGGAGATCCTGCTGGTCGAAGATAACCCAGCGCACGCGGAGATCACCGTCCGCGCGCTCAGGCGAGCCAATATTTCCAACATCGAGGTCGCCAAAGATGGGGCCGAAGCCGTTGAGTTTCTCCTTTCCGACAACCGCGGGACTCCGAAGATCATCCTGCTGGATCTGGATCTCCCCAAGATCGATGGCCTCGAAGTGCTGCGCCGAATCAAGGAAGACCCGACCACGCAGCGGATCCCGGTGATCGTCCTGACCGCTTCGCGCGATAATCAAAAACTCCAGACGTGCTTTGACCTGGGGGTCAGCGGCTACATCGTCAAGCCCGTCGATCTCCAGCAGTTCGTCGACGCGGTCCGCCTGTTGGACCTCCACTGGATCCTGAAGGGCCACGCGCCAAGCTGAGCCGGCTCCCGGCGTTTCACTCCTCGCATCGATCGGCCGTTTATCCCTCCCCGAGCAGCCCGAGAGCCCGCGCCACCCGCTCGGGCGTGACCGGCAGCTCCGTGATCCGCACGCCGACCGCGTCGTCGACGGCATTGGCGACCGCCGCGGCCGGTGGGGCGATCGGCGGCTCGCCGATCCCCCGAGCGCCGAACGGGCCTTTCCCTTCACCCGATTCGATGATGATCGGTTCGACGTCCGGAACGTCGAGCGACGTCGGGATGAGGTAGGTGGCAAACAGCGTCGACAGATTGACGCCGTGATCGAGCACCACCTCCTCCATCAGGCCGTAGCCCAACCCCATCACCGCGCCCCCCTGGATCTGTCCTTCGACGCTCTGCGGGTTGATGGCCCGCCCCACGTCATGGCAGGCCACGTGCCGCAGCACCGTGACGGCGCCGGTCTCCGTATCCACCTCGACCTCCACGGCGTGCGCGCCGAAGGTGAAATCGGGAAAAACCCGGCCCCCGCCCCGCTCGAGGTCGACCGGATCGCCGGCCGGGGCGTGGTAGACGGCCAGGTGGCTTCGCGAGACCCCGAGGCGGGCGCACTCTCGCAGAATCTTGGGCAGACTCACGCGGCGGCCATCTTGGGTCACGGCGTCACCCGCGGCCAGCGCAACCGTGTGCGCGTGAGTCTCGAGCATCTGGGCGGCGACGTCGACGATCTGCCGGCGCAGACCCTCGCAGGCCCGGAGCACGGCGTTGCCGGACATGTAGAGCTGGCGGGTCGCCGTCGTCGTCCCGGCGAGGGGCGTCAGCGCGCTGTCGGCGATATGGATCGAGATCCGGCCGGGATCCAACCCCAGCACCTCCGCGGCGATCTGGCAGAGGGATGCGGCCTGGCCCCCGCCCACGTCGGGCGTCCCGGTGCGCACGACCAGGCTCCCGTCCATCTCGAACCCGACCCAGGCGCTCGCCCAATCGTGGAGCCAGACGATCCGGCCGTACGGCTGGATGTTGCAGGCGAGCCCGCGCCCGATGCGATGCGCGGGCGTGCTGGGCGCGCGGCGCGGACCGAGTGCCTCCCAGGCCCGGCGGGCGGCCTCGATCACGGCCACGTGGGTGTCCAACGGCTGACCGATGGGAAGCTCGTCGCCCTTCGCGAGTGCGTTGCGGGCGCGCAGCTCTACCGGATCGATTGCCAGGCGGCGGGCCAGCTGGTCCATCTGGGATTCGTACCCCAGGACCATCTGCATCGCGCCGAACCCCCGCATGGCGCTCGTCGGCGGATTGTTCGTGTAGGCCACCCGCGCATCCACCGCGACGTGGGGCACGCGGTAGGGCCCGGCCGCCGTGACCGTGGCGTACATGAGCACGAGGGCGCTGAGATAGGCGTACGCCCCGGAATCCGCCAGAAGATCCACCGCCTGCGCGACGAGCCGGCCGTCCCGCGCCGCCCCGGTGCGGTATCGCAGGATGAAGGGGTGCCGCTTCGGCCGCGCGAGCAGTGACTCCTGGCGCGACCAGATCATCTTTACCGGCCGCCGCGTCCGCCAGGCCAGGAGGCCGAGGAAAACCTCCACGGTGACGTCTTCCTTTCCCCCGAACCCGCCGCCGAGGTATGTCCCGATCACGCGGACCCTGTTCTGAGGAAGGCCGAGCACTTCGGCGACATCGCGATAGTGCTCGATCACCTGGGTGGAGACCCGGATCGTGAGCACGCCGTCGCTCTCGATCCAGGCGACTCCGGCTTCGGGCTCCAGATAGGCGTGGTCGATGAACTGGCAACGGTTCACCGACTCGATGACCACATCGGCCTGGGCGAGTGCGCGGTCGGGGTCGCCGCGCCGGACGGCCAACCGCGCCAGCAGGTTTCCGCCCTCGTGCACCTGATGAGCGCCGGCCGCCAGCGCCGCCTCCGGGTCGAAGACACCCGGCTGCGGGTCGTACTGGACCTCGATCAGTTCAGCGGCCTGCAGGGCGATCTCCCGAGTCTCCGCCGCCACCAGCGCCACGGGCTCACCCTGAAACCGGACAACCTCATGGGCGAGCACCTGGATCCGGGCGCGCAGAGGCCCCACCTCGCTCGTCTGGCCCGGAACATCCGTCCACAGCGTGTTGTGGGGGACGTCCTGCGCCAGGAGCACCGCCGCGACCCCCGGCAGGGCCCGGGCTCTTGAGGTGTCGATCTGGCGGATCCGGGCGGATGGGTAGGGCGAGCGCGCCACGGCAGCGTGCAGCATACCCGGCATCTGCCAGTCGGCGGCGTACAAGGTGCGGGCCTGCGCTTTGTCCCACGCGTCGACGACCCGGAGGCGCTCCCGGAGCGAGGGGGCGGCCGGTCTAGCCACCCGCGGCCCCCGGCTCCCCGGCGCCCCGCCCTGGGACGACGCTCGCGATCGCGTCGATGATCTTGGTGTAGCCCGTGCAGCGGCACAGGTTGCCCGCGATGGCGCGGCGGATCTCGGCGCGCGAGGCCGCCGGGTGGTCGCGGAGAAAGGCGTACGCGGTCAAGATCATCCCGGGGATGCAGAAGCCGCACTGTATGCCGCCCTGGGTCACGAACGCCTCCTGCAGGGGGTGGAGCCGATCGCCGTCACCCAGGCCCCGCACGGTGGTGACCTGGCACCCGGCCGCGCGCGGCGCCAGCACGAGACAACTCGCCCCGAGGTCGTCTCTGAGAATTTCCAGCAGCGTCCGGTGCGCGGGCGTGCGAACCTCGCACGGACGGCCGTTGAGGATCAGGGCCACGGCGAGATCGGTCACGCGGCTCCCCTCCGCGCCGCCACCGCCGCCCTGGCCAGCGCGCGCGCGGTCAGCACGCGGGCCAGATGCCGCCGGTAGGCGGCGGACGCATGGGCGTCCCCCTCCGGCTCGATCGCGCCGGTGTGCGCGGCGGCCCGGCGCAGCGTCTCAGGATCAGGGCGCTGCCCCGCGAGCGCGGCCTCGGTCTCCGAGAGCCGCTGCGGGATTGACCCCACGCCGGCGAGGGCTACGCGGGCGCGGGCCACGGTCCCGTCCGGCGCAAGCTCCACCACGGCCACCGCGGCGACGATGGCAAAATCGCCGGCGCGCCGGCTGAACTCCTCGACCGCGGAGCCGGTCCCCGGGCCGAGGACCGGGAGGCGCACCCCCACGATCAGCTCGCCCGGCCTCAGCGCGGTCACGAGCGCGCCGA
>VBAN01000036.1 GCA_005882445.1 Candidatus Segetimicrobium genomatis
CACGAGGACATGCCACGGCACCGTGCTCCAGGGCAGCGCCAGATCGGCCGCCCGCTCGGGACCGGCTCCGGAATCGTTCACGTACACGCGGACGACCGGGACATCATACCGGAGGATCAGGTCCCCACCGAGGTTCTTCACCACCTTCTGCGTGCCGGCCACTTTGATCCCGACCAGCGCCCTCCGCGCGAGCGCCGTGTCCCGGTCCACCGAGGGATCGTAGGCGTGTGGATCCTTTGGATTCCCGCCGCTCCACCGATAGGCGAGGACAAATGGATACAGCACGTCGGCGACGGTCATCGCCGTGCCGTCGTGAAAGGACGACGCCAGCACCCTGTACTCCACCATATCGGCGGCGCGCGTGCCGGGCTTGATCCGCTCCAGGACCCCGCTGCCGGGATGCGGCAGCAGCGCATCCTGCGGGACATCGAGCGTCCACCCGCCGCTGTAGGGCGCGGGCAGGAGCGCCGGGTCTCCGACCGCGGCCCACATCAGCCTCCCGAAGTCGTCGGCGAATCCGCTGATCGGGTTCCAGGGGGACGCGGGCGCCCCCGCCACCCCCAGCCGCAGCCAGCCGTTCCACGGGAAGTCCTTCAGCTTGGCGGTCCGGATGAACACCGCGGAGTTCAAGCCGCTGTGCGAGTCGAACCCGACGTTCTCAATGCCGTTGGAGTAGTCGGTGTTGTAGTACTCCCGCCGCAGCGTGTACCCGACGACCGCGCGCTCGCAGCCCTGCCGCAGCCGCGAGACGAGCATGCGCTCGAGGTTCGCCCGGTCTTCCTCGCTGCGATACCCGCCCGTCACCAGGCTGTGGTGCAGGCGATCGATCTCGGCCCGGCGGCCGCGATCGGCGACGCGCTCCGCCATCAGCAGGTACGCGCCGAACCACCCGTCTTTGAGCCACGGCGGACCCACCCACCCCGCAAACCGGATCGCGCGGGGAGCGAGGAGCTCCGCGACATCAACGGTCTCCACCCGGGCGTCCCAGGTCCGCGACCCCTGAGGCGCCCAGAACCCCCCGCCGCCGATGAGGCGCGCAGCCTGGCCGGTCACCGTCACGACCGCGCTTCCCTCCGGCGGCCGCCCCCCCTGGACCGCCGCGGGAGGGGTGTGGAGCGCAGCGGCGGCGAGATCGGCGTGCTCGAGGTAATCCCAATGGTACGGCGTCACCGGATATGGAAAGAACACAAACGCGCCGGGCCTCACACCGGCGCCGCCAGGCTGCCGGCCGAGCCTCCGGATCACATCGGCCGCCACCGCGCACCGGGCCTCCGGCGCGGCCAGCCGTCTCGACGCGGGGTTCGACGTGACGACCACGTACGCCCCAAGGGACTCCACGGGGACGACGCCGGCGGGGGGATCGCCCCCGCGGCGGCCGGCAAACGGATCCCCGCCGACATAGGCATGAATCGACGCCGTCACCAGCAGGCGCCCGGCGGCCTCCGGGGCGACCGTCTCCAGGCGGATTTCCTGCGGGTAATACGACGGGTAGAACGGGGACTCGTGGCCGCCCCACGCCGGCGCGGCGAGGGTCACCGCGAGGGCCGCGGCGAGCGCCGTGATCAGCCGGCCGGCGCCGGAGAGACCGCGGGGGTCAGGCGTCTTCGCGGCGCACGGCATGACGCGCGGGGCCCACACAATAGCAAAGGGCGGGCCCGCGTCTCCGCGGCGCCCGCCCTTTGGGTGTTCGATCCGTCAGCCGGTCACCTTCGGCCAGGTCTTGTTGATCCAATCGTAGGTCCGGGTGGGGTCGTTGCCCTTCCATCCGGGCGGCGCGGTGATGCTCCGGATCGGAACCACGATCACCCGGCTCGTGTCCATGGTTTGGAACTGATAGGCCGGGTAGTTCTTGGTAAACCCGGTCATCGCGTCCTTGTAGCCCTGGTGGTTGTCCGGCCGGAAGTAGACGTATCCGCCGGGGCCGACGTAGCTCAGGCTCTCGAGCTGGCTGATGATCGCTTCGTCGTCGGGCCATTCGCCCGTGAGCTTGTTGGCCCGCTCGATCGCGCTCTTGAGCATGTGCAGGCCCGTGTACGCGCCTTCGGCCTGGAAGTTGGGATACTCCTTCCACCGCGCGTAGTACCGGCTGACAAAGTCCGAGTTGAGCGGCCAGCGGCCCTGCGGCGGATACGTGAAGTAGTAGTTGGCGTGGCAGCCCCCGATGACGCCCTGGGGGTGATCCTTGCCAATCGCGTGCGGCGCCACGCCGAGGGCCAGGGTGGTGGCGAACTTCATCTTCTTGAACAA
>VBAN01000235.1:0-3609 GCA_005882445.1 Candidatus Segetimicrobium genomatis
TGACGCTGTTCCAGGAAGAGGGGCTGCCGGTGCTCAGCCCCGACCGGCGCCGCGCGGTGTTTGCCGGCCCGGCCCACGCGGCGCTGCTCGCGCGGTACGTGGACCTGTTCAAGCGCGACATGTTTCCCGCCGACACGCTCCAGCGCGGGTATCTCGGGGCCACCGAGCGGTATGCGGCCGGGCAGCTGGCGATGCTGGTGACCGGGCCCGAGTTTCTCCTCCGGGTCCGTTCGGACGGCCCGGACGCTTACCGCGAGACCCTGGTCGCGCCGGCGCCGCTCGGACGGGGGCGCGTGCTCGACCTGCCGACGATGGACCTGGTTGTCCCGCTGGCGAGCCGGCACCCGGCCCAGGCGGTGGACCTCGCACTGTTCGTCACCAACGACGAGAACCAGTTCGGGTTCTCGCATGTCGTCGCAGCCTTTCCTTCCACGGTGGCCGCCGCGGCCGACCCGTATTTCACCCGGGGCGGGACCACTCCCGAGGCTCGGGGCCGCGCGCTCGCCGCCGCAGAGCTCGGGATCGCGCGGGACCTCACCGTCGTCACGCCCCACAGCGACGAGCTCCTCCGCATCTTCCGCGAGGCGGTGGAGAACGCGTTCTTCGGCCGGATGACGCCCCAGCAGGCGCTTTCGTGGGCGGCCGCGGAGTGGAACCGCCGGCTCTAGGCGGACGTGGTTCACGTCGCCGTGCGGCGCGGTCACTTCGACGCCTGTTTGCGGGAGTCTTTTTCCGCGTGATGAGGTTTGCCCAGGGTGGCCCGTGGAAGAATATCTAGCAGAGCCGTGAATCACCCGTCCAGCGAGGAGGAGGCGCGCATGCCGCTGCTGTCGTCGGCGTCTGAACGATCCGCGGTCTTGGAGAAATTGCCCCTGTTTGTCGGGCTCTCCCAGGCGGACCTTGGGCGAATCTCCCGGTTGGTCAAGGAAGTGGAAGTCCCGGCCGGGAGACCCGTGGCGGCCGCCGGCGAGGCGGGCCGCGAGCTGTTCGTGATCGTCGATGGACGGGCGCTGGTGACGACCAGGAGGGGGCGGCGCGTGCGCCTGGGGCCCGGCGATTTCTTCGGCGAAATGAGTCTCATCGACGGTGAGCCTCGGTCGGCGAGTGTCGAGGCGACCACGTCGATGCGGCTCCTGGTGCTCGGCTATCGCGAATTCTGGCAGTTGATGGACGAATCCCTGCCGATTGTGCGCCGGATCATGCGGACGTTGTCCAGGCGTCTCCGTCAGGCGGAGAAATCGGCCGTGGCGTGAGCGCGGTCAGGCCACCGTCTCTCTCAGCCGAACCACGTTGAACGCGGGCACGGGCTTGGCAAATCCCCGCAGGGAAAGATCGCCGGCCGGCTCGACGTCCACCAGTCCCTCGACCGCCGCGTACACGCGTTCGCTGATGAGGATCTGTTCGGGGCGGGCGGTGTCGCACAGCCGGGAGGCGAGGTTGGTGACGGTGCCGATCGCCCCGTAATCAAAGCGCCCTTCGAAGCCGATCCTGCCGAGCGTGGCGAACCCTTGAGCGATCCCCGCGCCGAAGTCGAGCCGGTGCCCGCGCTTTCGCCAGCACTCGATCAGATCGCTGACCCGGCCGCGCATGGCGACGGCCATCTGGACGGCCCGCGCCGCCGGGTCCCGGCAGGGGAAGGGGTCGTTGAAGAACACCATGAATCCATCCCCGGCGAAGCGCTCCAGGGTCCCTTCGAACCGGTAGATCAGATCACCGGTGGCAGAATGGAATTCGCGGAGAATCCCCATGACCTCTTCGGGCTCCGCGCTCTCGGCGAACGGGGTAAATCCCCTCAGGTCGCAGAACACGACCGTGATCTCCCGCCGGTGGCTCTCCAGCGCGCTTTCGTCCCCCGATGACTCGATGATCTCGACCACCTGCGGGGAGAGAAACCGGCGGAGCCGGCCGAGGCGTTCCAGGGATCGCACTTGCTCCGCGACCCGCTGCTCGAGCGTGCGGTTCCACTCGGCGAGCTGCACCGCCTGGCTCTGCAGCTGCGCGGTCTGTTCCTGAACCGTGTCGTGGAGGGTCTTGATCCGCAGCATCGATTTGACCCTGGCCGCCAGTCAGGTACTCATCCCCTCCCGCCTCCAACCCCGCGACGATATCCTGGGGATCGGTCCTGGCCGTGATGATGATGACCGGGACGAAGGGGAGCGCGGCATCGGCTTTGAGGCGCCGGCAAACCTCGAACCCATCCATCTTGGGCATCACGACATCCAGCAGCACCAGGTCCGGCCGCTGTTCCCTGGCGACCGTCAGCGCCTGTTCGCCGTCGGCCGCCGTGAGGATGTCATACCCGTGGGCCGAGAGGTGGGTCCGCAGCACGCTGACGTTTACCGGGTTGTCGTCCGCAATGAGAATCGTCGGCGGCACCCTCACGGCATGCTCTCCGGAACGGCGTTGTAGGATGAAACGGTGATCGGGATCCGCACGGAGCCGGGTCGGCAGTGATCCAGTCGTCGCATGGTACCGGTCGAGGTCGGGCTCCGATTCTCATTATACCCACGAGACGGCCGCTCCGGCCGGACGCTTTCTGAAGAATGGAGGGGCGCTTTCCGCGCCCGACCCTCCGCGCAGGTGCCCGCTGCACCTCGACAAGTCTTCTGGCAATCAGGGGGCGATCCGGGAAAGGCCTCTTCGCGGTGTGATAGAATTTTTGGCGAGATCGTCCACCGGCTCGTGTTGATCGCGACGACGCGCACTTCCCTTCCTAACAGGACATGAACGCTGCCGGTTAAAATCCATTCAGGGACGCATGCTGGCGGAAGAAAACGGCGGGGAGAGTAACGTAGGAGGACCTCATGGAGCCTCGGATGCAGGGAAAGGTCAGACCATCAACGGGGGTCGCCCGCGCCCGCCGGATCACGTTGCTCGCGGTCGGAGCGCTGGTCCTCGTCCTGGCGGGGCGGATGTCCCTCCGGGGTACCCCCCCCAGGCCGCAGGCGTCTGCCGCCCCGCCCCCGCCCACCGTGGTGGTCACCCCGGCGATCGAGGGCACGGTGCCCGTCTATGATGAGAGCGTGGCGCAAACGATTGCGGTGCAGACCGTACAGCTGCGTGCGCAGATCGGGGGAACGCTCGAGCAGGTCCTGTTTAAGGAAGGGACGGAGGTCCGGCAGGGGCAGCTGCTCTTCGTGATCGATCAGCGGCCGTATCTCGCGGCGCTCCAATCCGCCCAGGCACAGCTGGCCAACGCGCAGGCCACCCTCCAGCAGGCCCTCGAGCAGGTCCAGTTTGGTCAAGCCGAAGCGCAACTCGCCGCCCTCAAGGCGACCCTGCTCAATGCGCAGCAACAGGTCGCCCGAGACCGCTATCTGGTGGCTCAGCAGGCGATCGGGCAGCAGCAGTTGGACAATGATACGGCGGCGGAGCAGGCGGCGGCGGCCAACGTGGTGGCTCAGGCGGCCGTGGTCAGGAACGCGGCCCTGTCGACCCGGATCGGGATCGACCAGGCTCGCGCCGGGGTGCAGCAGGCCGAGGCCGCCGTCATGCAGGCGCAGCTGAACCTGGCCTACACGACCGTCCGCGCTCCGATCGACGGCGCCATCGGTCTCCTGAGCGTCGACCAGGGCAACCTCGTGGCGGCCAACCAGGCCTTCGCGACGA
>VBAN01000235.1:3619-3816 GCA_005882445.1 Candidatus Segetimicrobium genomatis
TCTCAACCAGCTGGCATCCCTCGGTCTTGTCAGTCGAGCGGATGTCGAGGCCGCGAAAGCGGGCCGGGCTCCCCAGCAGACTTCGGCGTTTCAGCTGATTCTGGCTGATGGGACCGGCTATTCCCATCCGGGGACGTTCCGGACGCTCAACCGCGCCGTGGATCCGAGCTCGGGGACCATTGTCGTGCAGGCGCTGT
>VBAN01000037.1 GCA_005882445.1 Candidatus Segetimicrobium genomatis
AGAAGCAGGCAATCGTGACCCTGTACCAGGCCCCCTCGGTGATCTACGCGACCGTGAGCATCTATGTCGGGCGCCCGGTCCCGCCCGGCCGGGGGATGTAACGACTCCGCTAGCAGCCAGCTTCGTCTGAATCAGTCGACGCGCCCTGCGCGGCCTTGCCGGCGGGGACGCGGCTTCGGAGGACGCGCTCGAGATCGTTGATGCCCACCAGCACCTCTCGCGGGCTGCTTCCCTGGGTCGGCCCGACGATCCCCTTCTCCTCGAGATGGTCGACGAGGCGGGCGGCCCGCACGTACCCGATCCGCATCTTCCGCTGCAGCAGCGATACGGAGCCGTAGCCCGCCCGGACGACGAGGCGGGCGGCGTCGGCAAGCAGGCTGTCGTCGTCCTCGCCCTTCTCTGCCTCGGCCTCCTCCCCCGCCTGCAGCAGTTCCTCGACGTATTCCGGCTGCCCTTGAGCGCGCCAAAACTCCACGAGGCGCTGGCTCTCGGCGTCGCTGATGAACGACCCTTGGATCCGCATGGGCCGGATGGCGCCGATCGGCGAGAAGAGCATGTCGCCCCGGCCGAGGAGCTTCTCGGCCCCGGGGTGGTCGAGGATGGTCCGGCTGTCGACCTGGGACGTCACCGCGAATGCGATGCGCGACGGGATGTTGGCTTTGATCAGGCCGGTGATGACGTCGACCGAGGGCCGCTGCGTGGCGACGACCAGGTGGATCCCCACGGCGCGGGTCATCTGGGCCAGCCGGCAGATGATTTCTTCGAAGTCCGACGGCGCGACCATCATCAGGTCCGCCAGTTCGTCGATGATGATGACGATGTAGGCGAGCGGGCGGTCCGGGTGCTGCGCGTTGAACGCCTGGATGTTCCGAACGCCGTCGGTGGCGAACAGCGCGTAGCGGGCTTCCATCTCCTGGATCGCCCAGCGGAGCTTGGCCCCGGCCTCCCGCGGGCCGGTCACCACGGGGCTGAGCAGGTGCGGGATGCCGTTGTAGTTCGTCAGTTCGACCCGCTTGGGATCGATCATCAAAAACCGCACCTGCTCGGGGGTGGCGCCGAAGAGGATGGTCGCGATCATCGCGTTGAGCGCCACGCTCTTGCCGGCCCCGGTGGCTCCCGCGATCAGGAGGTGCGGCATCGCCACCAGATCGGCGACCACCGGCTGGCCGGCGATGCCCTTGCCCACCGAGACCGTGAGCGGCGACTGGGAGCGCTGGAACTCGGGGCTCGTCAGGATCTCGCGGAGATGGACCAGCCCCGGCCGGTCGTTGGGAAGCTCGACGCCGATCGCGGCTTTGCCGGGGATCGGGGCTTCCAACCGGACGCTGCTGGCCGCGAGCGCCAGGGCGATGTCATTCTGAAGGCTGGTGATGCGCTGCACCTTGACTCCGGGCGCCGGCTGGAGCTCATAGCGGGTGACCACCGGGCCGATCTCCCACCGGATCACCTTGGCCTCGACGCCGAAGCTGGCCAGGGTCCGTTCGAGATTCCGGGCCACCTCCTCCGGATCGACCTTGCCCGCCCGCGCTTTCCCCGCCGCCTCGTTGTCCAGCAGCGAAAGCGGCGGCCGCGTGTATCCCTGGCGCGGCTGAATGGGGAACGCCAGCTGCTCCTGCTCGATCAGGGGCTTCCTGCGGCGGCGGACGGCCCGTGTATCGCCGAGCCGCTCTGCCCGCGGCTCGGGGACCGCCGCGGGCTCTGCGGCAGCTATCTCGGATCCCTCTACGGAATCCGCGTGGGGCGCGAACGCGACCGGCGCCTCAATGACCTCTCTGGCGGCGATGTGGGGAGACGGTGCAGTCTCCACTTCCGCGGGCGGGGCCATCCCGCCCGCGGGCGAGTAGCCTCCATCCGCAGCGGAGCGTGGGACATTCACGGCCGGAAGCGTCCGGACGAGCTCCATCACCCCGGTCTGCACCGCGACGGCCGCTCGGGTGACGCCGCGCGCCAGCAGCCCCGCAAGACCCCGGCCTGTCGCGGCGAGGGTGGTTCCGGCCACGATCATCAAGTCGCGGCCGGCCGCCGCCGCCGCGGCGCCGGCAACGCCCCCCACGCCGCCGACCGCCAGGAGCGGACGGTGACGGTCCAGAGGCCGGGCTCGCCCACGGTTCGCCTGAGCGCGATCTCGACCAGCGCTCCCGTGTACCCCCCGCCCTTGCGCGCGGCGGCCGCGAGGAGTTCGCTTCCCGCGGGGTACCGGAGATGCAGGGCCACGAGGCCGGCCACATAGCCGAGCAGGACCCCGTAGACGCGGCCGCTCAGGCGAAACGATTCCCGGACGAAGAAGATGAGGCCGACAAGCCCGCACGCCCAGGGCAGCAGGGGAAGGCCGGCGCCGACGATCCGGCCCAGGTGCGCGGCCACAAATCGAGGCACCGGAGCGGTCTGCGGAGGAACGAGGCTGATGCCGATCAGGAGCGCGAGCGCGATGAGCACCGCGCCCGTCACTTTCGCGGACAACCCGGCCCGGGGTGTTCTGCGTGTGGCCACGTTCGGCCTCCTGTGCTGTGACGAATGCTGCGTTGAGTGCTACACTTCCACCAGCAACGGCAGGATCATCGGTTGTCTGTGCGTCTTTTCGAACAGGAACTGGCCGAGTGCATCCCTAATCGCCGAGCGAACTGCCCCCCCTTCCGTGGTGCCGCGCGCGCGGCACCGATCCATGGCCTCTCGAACGCGCTTCTTGCACTCTTCGAGCAGGTCGCCGGATTCGCGCATGTGCACGAACCCCCGGGACACGATGTCCGGCGCCCCCAGGAGCTCCCCGGTCCGCCGGTCCATCGTCACCAGCGCGATCAGCATCCCGTCTTGCGCAAGATGCTTTCGGTCCCGGAGCACAACCTGACCGACGCCCCCGAGGCCGTCCACGAGCACGTTCCCCACTTCGACCGTCCCGACGCGGGCGATCCGGTTCCCCTGGACCTCGATCACATGCCCATTCTCCGCAAGCAGGGTGCGCTCCTTCGGGAGCCCCACGTCGAGCGCCAGCTGCTGGTTGCGGACGAGGTGCCGGTACTCCCCGTGCACCGGCACGAAGAAGGTGGGACGGACCAGGGTGAGCATCAGCTTCAATTCCTCCTGACACGCATGCCCCGACGCGTGCACCTCTGAGCCGTAGATCACTTCGGCGCCCTGACGGTAGAGCTGGTTGATCGTGCGGCCGACCATCGCCTCGTTGCCTGGGATGGGGGTCGCAGAAAACACCACCGTATCGCCGGGGGCGATCGTGACCATGCGGTGCGTGCCCGCGGCCATGCGCGTCAGCGCGGAGAGCGGCTCGCCCTGGCTTCCCGAGGTCAGGATCGCCACCTGCCGCGGCTGCAGCCGGCCGATCTGGTCGAGCGGCACCAGGGTGGCGCGCGGGATCGTGAGCGCCTTCAACTCCGAGGCGATGGTGACGGTATCCACCATGCTCCGGCCCGCCAGGGCGACCTTGCGGCCGTGCTGGGCGGCGGTGCGGAAGACCTGCGCCAGCCGGTGGACGTTGCTGGCGAACGTCGTGACCAGGATCCGGCCGTGCGCGCGGGCGAAGATCTGGTCGAGGGCGGCGCCCACGACCCGCTCCGACGGGGCGTATCCCGGCCGCTCCACGTTGGTCGAGTCCATCAAGAGCACCCGAACCCCTGCCTCTCCGATCTCCGCGAGCCGCGAGAAGTCCGTCGGCTCCCCGTCGATGGGGGTCTGGTCGAACTTGAAGTCGCCGGTCCACATCACGGTCCCCGCGGCCGTCCGGACCGCGACCGCGCAGGCCTGCGGGATGCTGTGATTGACGTGGCCGAACTCGACCTCGAACGGCCCGATGCGCACCGGACGGCGCGGCCGCACCGGAACGGCCTTCATCGTGGGCGTGCCCTGCGTCTCCTCCACCCGGCGGCGGGCGAGCCCGAGGGTCAGCGGCGTGCCGAAGACCGGGGCCTGGACGGTCCGCAGGAGATAGGGCAGCCCTCCGATGTGGTCCTCGTGCCCATGGGTGAGGGCGATGCCGTGCACAACGCCTTCCGTGGCGAGGAACCCGAAGTCCGGAATGACCAGGTCGATCCCCGGGAGCTCTTCATCCGGGAACATGAGCCCGGCATCGACGATCAGGCCGTCGCGGCCCAGGCGGATCAGCGTGCTGTTCTTGCCGATCTCCCCCAATCCGCCGATCGGAACGATCTGCAGGCCATCGCCGCGCTTGGACGGCACGGCCCGGACCGACGGAGGCGCCGCCGGCGATGGTGCAGACGGCGCAGGGCTTTCCGCGGGAGCGCCCGGCGCTACGCTCGGCCCCCGCCCCTCCGCGCGCTCGGAGCAATTCGGTCAGGATCTGGATGTCGCGCCGCAACACCGGCCGCACGTTGGGGTTATGGAGCGCGTACGATGGGTGGTAGAGCGGAAGGATGGTCTGAGCCCCCCGCCGCTGCGGGCGCCCGTGGACGTCCGCAATCTGGACGCCCGGCAGGAACGCCGCCAACGCATGCCGCCCGAGGGTCACCACGATGCGCGGACGGATCAGGGCGAGTTGAGCCGCCAGCCACGGCGCGCACGCCGCAATCTCCTGGGGCGCGGGGGGACGGTCCCGGGGCGGGTCGCCCGGCGTCGCCGCCCGGTCCTTGATGACATTGGTCACGTACACATCCTCGCGGCGGAGCCCGACGCCCGCCAGCAGCTCATCCAGCACGCGGCCCGCCCGGCCCACAAAGGGCCGGCCGGTCAGGTCCTCTTCTTTGCCCGGACCTTCCCCGACGAGCATCACGTCCGCGCGCGCCGGGCCCTCGCCGGGCACGGCACGGGTGCGCGTCCGCCACAGGGGACACCGACGGCACCGCCGGATTTGGGCGTGAAGGGCCTCGAGGGTGCTCAGGCAGCGACCGGGATAAGGGCGAGCTCCTTCAGGACGGCCCCGATCTGCTCGCGCTCCCTGGCGGTGACCTCGATCAGCGGCAGCCGGAGGCCGCCCACATCGAATCCGGCGAGGGCCAGCGCCGCTTTGATCGGGGTCGGGTTGGACGTAATGAAGATCACCTTGAATAACGGCCAGAGGCGCAGGTGCGCCGCCAGCGCCCGGCGGACGTCTCCCGCCTGATGCGCCTGGATCATGGATTTGATCTCGCCTCCCACAAGGTGCGAGGCGACGCTGACGACGCCGGTCCCCCCCACGGCCAGCAGGGGCAGGGTCAGGCTGTCGTCCCCGCTGTAGAGGTGGAACTCCGGGGGTGTGAGCTTGCGGATGTGGGACATCTGATCGAGGTTTCCGCTCGCCTCTTTCACCGCCACGATGTTCCGGATCTGGGCGAGCCGCGCGATCGTCGCCGGCTCGCAGTTGACCGAGGTCCGGCCCTGGATGTTGTAGAGCATCACCGGCAGGGACGTGCTCTCGGCCACCGCCTTGAAATGCTGGTAGAGTCCCTCCTGGGACGGCTTGTTGTAGTACGGGTTGACGAG
>VBAN01000236.1:0-4393 GCA_005882445.1 Candidatus Segetimicrobium genomatis
GGAGCGCCGCCCCGTGCTCGCCGATCCGGCGGTTGGTCTCGAGATCCGCGCGGGCCAGCGCGTTCGCGGCGTCGAGCAGCCGCTGCGGGAGCGAAGGCGCGTCGTCGCACGCGCCCGCGACCTCGAGCATCCGGTCGATGGCCCAGCCCAGGTTGACCGCGGTGGGCCGGGTGGTGCGCAGGACGCCCGCCGCGCGGCGCAGCGCCTCGAGACACTCTGCCAGCGGGCGGACGCCGCAGGCGGAGGCCGCCAGGACCAGGCCGTAGGCCGCGGCGAGGCCGATCGCAGGGGCGCCCCGCACCCGCAGCACGCGGATCGCGTCGGCGACCTCCTCCCACGAGCCGCACCGGAGCGTCCGGACCTCGTGGGGGAGCCCGGTCTGATCGAGGAGGCAGAGCGCTCCATCCTCCCACCACAGCGGGGCGTCGACGATCATCCGCGCATCAGCAGCGGCACGGCGGGGAGGGACGATTGGACGCTGCTCCACCGGACGGCGCGCCGCCGGGCCCCGAGGGTCCCTCAATCGATCGGAAACAGGGAGCCCGCCGCCGCCTCCTCGCGGACCTGTTCGGCGGTGATGACCACCTGACGGGGCGTGAAGAGGAAGATCTCGTCGCCGACGCGCTGCATGTGCCCATCGAGCGCATAGGTCACCCCGCTGAGAAAGTCGACGACACGCCTGCTGAGATCGTGCTCGGCGGCCCGGAGATTGACCACGATCGGGCGGTGCGTCTTCAGGTAATCGGCCGCCGTCTGAGCCTGATCATAGGCCGCCGGCTCAATGACAACGATCTCCATCGTCCGCTGGGTGTGCAGGCTGAAGACCGGGGCTCGGGGCGTCGCGGGCTCGCGGGTGAGGCCGACCCGTTCGTCCTCTTCGAAACCGAGAAAATTCCACATCCGCTGCATCATCCGGCTCATCGTCTGCCCTCCGTTCGTTGCGGCGTCTGTTGCGGTATCTGCTGCTGTGTCTGCTGCTGTATCTGGTGCTGTGATCTGTGCTCCGTCACGGTGCTAGGCAAACAGCGCTCGGCCGACGCGGATCATCGTGGACCCTTCCTCGATCGCCACCTCGAAATCGTCCGTCATCCCCATCGACAGATCATCGAGCCGGGCGTGGGGCAGCGCCTCCCGGAGCCGGTCGCGAAGCTCCCGCAGCCGCCGGAAGAACGGTCTGGCCTCCTCGGCCGCCGGCACCAGAGGGGCCATTCCCATCAGGCCCCGGACCCGCAGCCGGGGGAGCCGCGAGGCCTCCGACACGAGACGTTCCGCGTGCTCCGGCAGGACGCCGTGCTTCTGGGGCTCCTCGGAGATATTCACCTGGATGAGGACATCGGCCGCCGGATCGGCCGCGCCGGCCCGCTGGCTGATCTCCTGAGCCAGGCTCAGCGTGTCCACCGAGTGGATCACCTCGAACAACCGGAGCGCCTCCTTGACCTTGTTGCGCTGGAGGCTGCTGATGAGGTGCCAGACGGCCCCCGGCACATCCGGGACCTTGGCCCGCTCCTCCTGCACCCGGTTCTCGCCGAGGACCCGCAGCCCGCAGGCCACGGCCTCGCGGATCCGGTCGACCTCGACGGTTTTGGTCACCGCCACGAGCAACACGCTTTCGGGCCGGCGCCCGCTCCGCCCCGCGGCCTCGGCGATCCTGGCGCGGACCCGAGCGACGTTGGCCCCGATCTCCGCCATGAACGAGGCCGACTGTATTCGACAGGGGGGCAGTCATGTCCTTGCCCGCGCCGCGCGCGCCGGGACGCGTCTACCGGCGGAGGCCGATGCAGGCTCCCATGCGTCCGGTGACGCCGTCCCTCCGGTAGGAAAAGAAGAGGTCGGCCCGGCATGCGGTGCAGTGCGGCACGATCGAGACGTGGTCCGCGGGGACGCCCAGATCGACCAGCTGCCGCCGGACGGCGGTCCGCAGGTCGAGGTGCCACCGGCCCGGTCCGGTCGGCCTCGCCGCCTCGGGCCACCATGCCGCGCCTTCCATCGCGCGCGCCACCGGGGCGTCCACTTCGTAGCAGCATCCCCCGATCGCCGGCCCCAACACCACCCGGCACTGCGCCGCGGCGGTCCCGAAGGCCGTCCGCATGCGGTCGAGCGCGGCGGGAACCACTCCCGCCGCCGCCCCCCGCCACCCCGCGTGGACCGCGGCGATCGCCGGCGTCGCCGTGTCCAGGACCAGCACGGGCACGCAGTCCGCCGCATAGATCGCGAGCCACACTCCCGGGTCGGCGGTCACGAGGGCATCCACACCCGGGATTGGAGCGCTCACCGACGGCATGAGAGGGCCGCCTCCCCGGCCGGATGCCGATCGAAGCGAGGAGCGGGACAAAGGTAAGCGGCGGGCCAGCGCCACACCGCTCCCGTGGACCTGCTCGGCCTCCACCAAGGAGATGAGAGATTGAGGCTGTGGTACGCGCCAAGGCTGACGCCGCCGCGCCGGGTGGTGAAGACGGCGCGGACGACTCCCGTCTCCTCCAGCGCGGAGGCGGAGATGAGGTCCGCGGTCAGATGATCCGTTCGCGCACCACCGCGCTGGTGTAGTCGAGGGCGGCGACCACGATCGCGATCATCCACAGCGCGGTCGCGGCCTGGCGCCACTGCAGGAGGTTGATGTACTGTTGGAGGACAAACCCGATGCCGCCCCCGCCGACGAAGCCGATGACGGTGCTGAACCGGACATTGATATCCCACCGGTAGATCGTGAAGGCGATGAACTGGGGGACGATCTGCGGCACCACCGCGTACCGCACGACCTGGAGCGCGCTCGCTCCCGTTGCCGTGACGGCCTCGATCGGCCCGGCGTCGATGCTCTCGATCGCCTCCGAGTAGAGTTTGCCCAGGGACGCGATGCTGTGCACGCCGAGCGCGAGCACGCCGGCGAACGGGCCGAGCCCGACCCACACCGTGAAGATGATCGCCAGCACCAGCGCTTCGATCGACCGCATGAGGTTGAAGAAGGTGCGCGTCAGCCCGTAGATCGCCCCGCCGGCGGGCAGGTTCGCCGTCAGGTTCTTGGCCCCCAGGAACGACAGCGGGACGGCGAGCACGACGCCCATCGTCGTCCCCATCAAGGCCAGGAAGATGGTCTCGACCATCCGGTCGAGCACCACGAGCAGCGTCGGGCTCGGCCGCAGCGGCCCCTCGCCGATCAGGACTTCGGCGATGACCATATTGTGCGTGCCCTGCACCTCCGGGGCGGTGAACGTCAGCGAACACCGGCCCTGGGCGTCGGTCGTGAACGACCCGAGCTGCTGGCGCTGGCCGACCTGGTTCTCCCACCACAGCACCCCCCGGCGGTTCGGCGCGAACCCCTCCCCCGCCGCGGTTACCCGGTCGCCGATGGCTCCGGTGACCTTGGAAAGGGCAAGGCGCGGGCCCCCGTCCGGGGCGGCCGCCGGCCGTTCTCCGCCGTAGTAGAACAACGCCGTCCCGCGCTGAACATGCTGCTCCCGGGTGACGACGTCCGGGGAGGCCAGCGCGCCGATGAACGGCCTGATGAGATACGCGCCCCGCCACAGCTCCGCCAGGCGGATCTGAGTAACCCGCCACCCATACGCATAGACCAGAAGGACCGCGAATAAGGCGAGGTACACCCTCCACGACCGGTACCAAAGGGTGGGGCGCGCGCGCCCGGCGCGCCGCGGAGGGCTGATCTCCTCGACGGCCATCAGCGGATCTCCACTTCGATGGCGTCCTCGCCGTAGATCTCCGCGAACCGCGCTTCGTTGATGTCATTCGGACGGCCGTCGAAGACGATCTGGCCGGCCTTGAGGGCGAGGATGCGCGTGCCGTAGCGGCGGGCCAGGCTGAGGAAGTGCAGGCAGCAGAGCACCGTGATCCCGTCCCGCTTGTTGAGCTCCTCGACGTAGCGCAGGACCGAATGCGACGTCGCCGGATCGAGGCTCGCCACCGGTTCGTCGGCCAAGATGAGCTCCGGCTCCTGCATCAGCGCTCTGGCGATCCCGACCCGCTGCTGCTGTCCCCCCGAGAGGGCGTCACCCCGGACGAACGCCTTCTCCGGGATGCCGACCCGCTCGAGGTTCGCCATCGCCCGGTCGACGACCGGTGCGGGAAAGTAGTTGGCGAGCGCCCACGCCGGCGGAAGGTACCCCAGACGCCCGGTCAGCACGTTGGTCAGGACGGAGGCGCGGCGGACGAGGTTGAACTGCTGGAAGATCATCCCGATTTTGCGGCGGATCTCCCGGAGCTCCTGGGGCGGCGCCGCCGTGACGTCATGGCCGGCAAAGACCACCCTGCCCGACGTGGGCTCGATCAACCGGTTGATGCAGCGCAGGAGGGTGGATTTCCCCGAGCCGGAGAGCCCGATGATGATCAGGAACTCTCCGCGCGCCACCTCGACGGACACATCGGACAACGCACGCGTGCCGCC
>VBAN01000236.1:4437-4897 GCA_005882445.1 Candidatus Segetimicrobium genomatis
CCCGGCGTAGCGGGCCACGTCGCGGACGGGATCGTAGAAGGCGTCCAGGCTGTGGACGCGGACCTTGTACTTGCTCACGAGGAGATCGTAGTCTGCCAGCGCCTCGATCTCGTGCAAGGCCTTCAGCGACTCCAGCCCGGCCGGCTGCTCGGAGAACCGCAGCAGCGCCTTGGTCACCCTGTCTTTCACCGCCGCCGGCAGGCCCTCGCGGAGGCTGACGGTGTCGTTGGGAATGGGATCGGAGCGCCAGACGACCTTGACTTTCTGCATCACGTCCGGGAGCGTCTTCTGGACGCTGCCCCGCGCGTCCTCGTACACCGCGCCCGCGTCCACGCGGCCCTGATAGACCGCGAGCACCACGTTGTTGTGGGAGCCGGCGAAGACGGTCTGGCCGAAGAACTTCTGGGGGTCGTACCCCGCCTTCTTCAATCCGGCGAGCGGGAACAGATATCCCGAGGTG
>VBAN01000038.1 GCA_005882445.1 Candidatus Segetimicrobium genomatis
TCACCATCAAGTTGTTGCCCTGATAGAACGACTCGACAGGCGGAGCCCATGCCGTAGCCCGGCTCATGCCCCCGCCGCTATACAGCCTGTCCATCAGCTCAGATAGATCCGCAGATAGTGACCATCGATTGTGAAGCATTGCGCTCGCCTCCTTCTCAACGACCGCCCGGCGCCCCATTGGAGCGTTGGCCGGGAAGTGACCATCCATCTATCACCTCAATCTAACAGTATCCCATGCCATTATGCTTGTCAACAAAATTGTCACTAATATTGTCAATATTATTATCACTTTTATTGTCAGCGATAATTCGTTCTTCAAATGCCCGCCCTGGGGAACCCCTAGGAGAAAGGGAGATCGTACGATGACTATTCTGGCAGTCGGCGCGGTCGTGGGGGTGGATCTTCGGTTACTTTGGGCACCCGGGTGCCACGGGAGTGAACATCGGGGCCATCGTTGTCGCCTTTTGTGGGAGCCGTGGGTCGTGCAGAACCGGCGTCTCGCTTGTGGTCGCGGCGGCCAAAAGAAAAATACGGGAGGCGCTCCCCGGCTGACTTCTCACCGTCTTGGGCCCGCCCCGCCGGTGCCTACCGCCCGCCAGCCGTTCTCCGGGGTTACCCCCGAAGTACACTTAACCAGCTCTCGGCGTCCACGTGCGCGAGCTTTTGAGTCGGCTATCTCGTCAGTCGGTTTGCGCCTCCGTCATCATTTGTAGCATACATCCTCCACCCGCACAATCCGGAATCTCAGTTCGAGGGATATGTGGATTACTGTGGATAACCTGAGGGCGGCGCGCTGAATCGTCTGTTTTCTTCCTCAGCCCGAGCTCTTTTCAACGAAATTGATGCGCAGATTGGTGAGCACGGTCTCCATCTCGCGCCTCGTTTGCTCCTCGATGCGGAGGCGGAGCACATCGAAGATCGCGGCAAACGCATCGATGGCGAGCCTCGCTTCGTCGAGGTTCTTCTCAACCTTGTTCGTGACCGGATTGGGCACGAGCCCCATCCCCTCCCACGCCTTGCCGGCCAGGAGGCTCATGTTCCAGACGAGCACGTCGGCCGTCGGCAGCGCGCCGAGCGGGATGGCCTGAGGGCCGGCGCCGCCGGAGGCCGACGGCGAATCCTGGGAGGCCGTTTGGGCCGTCGCTTCCGGCTCGCTCTCGGAGCGCGGCCCGCCCTGGTCCCGGGCGGCGCCCGCATCCCCCGCCGGCGGCGGGCTCTCCGGTTTCACCAACCTCACCCCCTTCGGCGCGGATCGAGGCTGTGTCTACGCTCCGTCCCACGAGTCGAGCCGCAGAAGCGCCCTGCACAGCACATCCGCGCCCCGGGCGGCATCTTCCCATGCCGTCCGTTCCGATGGCGCCGAGGATCTTGGCGTCGTGTCCGGCCCAGCTGGACATGCTCAGAATCGGCCAGCCGAGATCCCGTGCGGCCCCGGCGATCTCTTCGCGGACCCGCGCATCCAGCGGCACCGGCGGATCGGTCCAGCGATTCCGGTGCTCCACTTCGAGCCCATACCGGCCCGCGCAGGCCTGGGCGGCCGCGACCGCCTCACCGCGGAGGCTGTCCAGGAAGCGGCCGTCGGCGCTCCTCAACTCCACGGTCACGTCCGCGCGACCCGGGATGACGTTGGTGGCGCCCGGGGCAACGCTGCACTGGCCGACCGTCCCCACGGCCCGGCCCCCCGTCCCGCGCGCCATCTCTCGCACCGCCGCGACAAGATCCGCGGCCCCCCACAGCGCATCGCGGCGCGCCTCCATCGGCGTGGTTCCGGCGTGGTTCGCTTCACCTCGAAAGACGAACGATATGCGGACGATCCCCACGATCGCATCGACCGCCGCGAGCGGCGCGCCCCGGCGCTCCAGCACCGGTCCCTGCTCGATGTGGAGCTCGAGATAGCGCACGGCCGGCAGCGCCCTGGGACCCGAGGCACCCCACGCCGAACGAGGTCCCCTCCTCTTCCGCGAACGCCAGGAGGAGCAGGGGATGCCGGAGCGGCGCCCGGGCCTCGCGAAGCGCGGCCGCCGCTTCGATCGCCGCGACGACCCCGAGTGCGCCGTCGAAGATCCCCCCGTTCGGGACGGTGTCCAGGTGGGAACCGGCGGCGAGCGGGGGAAGCCCGGGCGTGGATCCCGGGACGATTCCGAAAAGATTGCCCCAGGAGTCGACGCCGACCTCGGCTCCGGCCTCGTGCATCCACCGGGCGGAGACCCGTGCGGCATCCGCGTGTTCGGCCCGGTAGGAGAGACGCGTGACGCCGCCCTCGCCGGTGCGGCCGATCGCGCTCAACTCGGTGAGGCGCTCGCGCAGCCTGGCGGAGTTGATGCGGGGAGCGGAAATGGGTCGATGCCTCCTACCGTGTCCGGGGGTCCCAG
>VBAN01000238.1 GCA_005882445.1 Candidatus Segetimicrobium genomatis
GCGCTCAATGCGGGCGCACGACCGGACTTCCTCTCCGAAACCCGGCAGATCCGTGAGGGGCGGTGGACCGTCGCGCCCGTGCCGCGCGACCTGCAGGACCGCAAAGTCGAGATCACCGGGCCGGTGGACCGGAAGATGGTCATCAATGCCCTCAACTCCGGGGCCAGCACGTACATGGCCGACTTTGAGGACGCCAACTCGCCGACGTGGGCGAACAACGTCGGCGGTCACGTCAACCTGAGGGACGCGATCCGGCGGGCCATCGACTACACCGCCCCGGACGGGCGGACGTACCGGCTCAACGACCGGACGGCGACGTTGCTCGTGCGCCCGCGGGGGTGGCACCTCGACGAAAAGCATGTGCTCGTCGACGGCCGCCCGATCTCGGGAAGCTTGATGGACTTCGGGCTCTACATGTTTCACAATGCGCGGGCGCTGCTCGAACGGGGAACCGGGCCGTACTTCTATCTTCCGAAGATCCAGAGCCATCTCGAGGCCCGCCTCTGGAACGACGTCTTCGTGGTGACTCAGGACGCCCTCGGCGTTCCCCGCGGCAGCATCAAGGCGACGGTGCTCGTCGAGCACATCCTCGCCGCGTTCGAGATGGAGGAAATCCTGTACGAGCTGCGGGAGCATTCCGGGGGCCTGAACGCCGGACGCTGGGATTACATCTACAGCCTCGTCAAGACGTTCCGTGACCGGCCGGAATTCGTCCTGCCCGACCGGGCTCAGGTCACGATGACGGTGCCGTTCATGCGGGGCTACACGGAACTCCTGGTCAAGACCTGCCACCGCCGCGGCGCCTATGCCATCGGCGGCATGGCCGCCTTCATCCCCAGCCGGCGGGATCCCGAGGTGAACCGGGTTGCCCTGGCCAAGGTCCGTGACGACAAGATCCGCGAGGTCACCGACGGGTTCGACGGCACGTGGGTGGCGCACCCGGACCTGGTGCGGGAGGCGATGACGTCCTTCAACAGTGTGCTCGGAGACCGCCCGCATCAACTCGGCCGGCAGCGCGAAGAGGTGCGGACGTCCGCGCGGGATCTGCTCGATGTCCGCATCCCCGGCGGCACGGTGACCGAGGCCGGCCTGCGCACCAACATCAGTGTCGGGATCCAGTACGTGGAATCGTGGCTCCGGGGAACCGGGGCGGCTGCGCTCTACAACCTGATGGAGGATGCCGCCACCGCGGAGATCGCCCGGTCCCAGGTGTGGCAGTGGGTCCGCCACGCCGTCAGGCTCAGCGGGGGCGCTCCCGTGACCGCCGACCTCGTCCGCCGACTTGAACTGGAAGAACTCGCGCGGATCCGCCGCGAGATCGGCCCCGACGTGTTCGACAAGGGCCGGTTCGAGGAGGCCCGCGGGCTCTTCGAGGAGGTCGCGCTGCGCGACGCGTTCGTGGAGTTTCTCACCATTCCCGCCTACCGCCACATCGACTGACGCCCTCCTGCTCCCGATCCTCGCTCGGCCGAACCAAACACGTGCTCCTGGTCAGCGGACGATGGAGGAAATCGACCGGGGGAAGGAATGTGGGCCGAGTTGCGCAGAAGCGAGGTTCGGCCGACGCACTGCCATCAGCAAGAGGGGGGCTGACCGGATGTCGCGATCTTGGATCGGAACGGGCCAACTTCCCGGGCTCGCCCCTCAGCCAGAGATTCGCGGCCACCAATTGCCTGCGTCAGACTTCACCGACATCGGTCCCGTCACGTTTGGGACCGGCGCCGGGCCGACCACGCTCAACAGCAACGCCGAGTATGGGATGGGGATCCCCGGGATGCCGACGACCGCCGGCTGGGACCTCACCACCGGCTTCGGGAGCCCGAACGCGCACGATTTCGTGCTCGATCTGACGCTGCAGCCGTAGGATCTGCCTTCATCACCTCGAGCGCGATGAGGCGGGCCCGCCGGGGCGCGCGCTGCGTGGCCGGCAGGGAGGGATAGATGGGACTTCGCGGGCGAACCGTGATCGCCGTCTTCGTGCTGGACGTCGCGCTGGTGCTCATCGGGATTCACCTGCGGGTGGCGTTGAGCCAGGGGGCGGGGTTGGACAAGATCAACCATATCATCGTCATCTACCAGGAGAACTG
>VBAN01000237.1 GCA_005882445.1 Candidatus Segetimicrobium genomatis
CGCCCCCATGGTGGCGGCGATCACGAGCCCCAGGGCCGCGTAGATGTCCGCCCCTACGTCGGCGAACCCCCACATGAAGGAGCCCCACACCGACACGTCCCGGCGCAGGCTCTGCCCCTCCGGATGGGACCGGACGGCTGCCTGGTCAACCACGAGGCGCCTCCAGGCGGCGAAGCAGCGTCAGCCGGTACCGCGGGAGCCGGCGGTCGTGGATGACAGAGAGGTCGGGCGCGCGGCAGAACCGGTCGTGGATGGCCCGGGCGCTCATCTCCCCGATCGCTCCCGCGCCGTCCGCCCGGGGACCGGCATCGTGGACCGAGGTGCCGTGCACCAGGCAGAGATCCCCCCCCGGCGCGACCCACCGAACCATCCTGGCCGCGACATCGTCGAACTCGCGGCGGCTCATATAGTAGAAGAGCTCCGCACAGAAGATGAGGTCAAAAGCCCCGCCGGGGTCCGCCACCCGGACATCAAGCGACCTGACCTCCACCCCGGGGGTGCCGGCCAGCCGCCGGCGGGCACGGCGGACCGCCAGGCTCGAAAAGTCCAGCGCGACGACATGGTCGCACCTGTCCCGCAGGAGGACCGTGAAGATCCCTTCGCCGCACCCCACTTCCAGCGCGCATCCATACCGGCGGCCCGCCAGCATGTCCATGGACGCCTGGAACCGCCGGCGTTCGTACGAAGACGTCGCGAGGCGCCAGGGGTCCGGCACGAGATAGCGCGCCTCGAAGTACGCGCGGCTCATCCACCGCCGCGCGGTGAGGAGCCGCTTGACCCTCGTATCGTCCGCTACCCACCGTCGGAGCGCGGCCGCGACACCCGGGCGGCCGATGCCCCCGGCCACGGCCGCTTGGATCCTGTTCACGGTGTGTTCAACCTCTGTCCCGCAGGGGGCAGCCTCTGTGTGCTGTTCGCTCCACTCTGGTTTGGAGCCCCCGCAGGGGGCTCCAGGCTCCCCGGCGCCCGGCGGTTGTAGCGATTCATCGCGGCCGCGAGCCCCTCGGTCGCCGCGACGGCGACCGCTTCTGCCGCTCGATCAATCGCCTCGTCGATCTTGGGGCGCTCCTCAGCGGTGAACCGCTCCAGTACGAACTCAGCCGGATCCTGCCCGGCGGGCGGACGGCCGATGCCGATCCGCAGGCGCGGAAAGGCCCCCGTCCCCAGTTCCTCGATGATGGAGCGGACGCCGTTGTGCCCTCCGGCCCCGTCCCCCGGCCGGAGCCGCAGGTGCCCCAGAATCAGATCAAGGTCATCGTGGACGACGAGCAGATCCTCGGGCCGGCGCCGGCGTCTCCGAAGCAGGTCCCTGACGGCCTGACCGCTGACATTCATATAGGTCTCCGGAATCGCCAGGACGAGCGTGGCCGATCCCACCCGCGCTTTCCCGGCGGCCACCCACCCGTCCGCCTCGAGCCTGATCCGGAAGCGGTCCGCGAGCCGGCGCGCCACTTCCTGCCCGACGTTGTGCCGGGTGCCCTGGTAGCGGCGACCGGGATTTCCGAGCCCGACCACGATCATCATCGAGACGCTCCTCCGCGGAGACCTCGCCCTCCCTGCGGAGGACAAGCAGAAAGGGCGCGCCCTTCGCCGCGCCCTTTCTGCAATGGTCCCACGGCCGCCCCAGCCGGCCGCAGCGCACCCTATTCTTTCTTCTCCGGCTTGGCAGGCTTGGCGTCGGCCTTGTCCGATTTGGCGGGTTTGGCCTCGGCCTTGGAAGCCTTCGCGTCGGCGCGCGCGCCGGATTCGGCCTTCGCCTCGCCTTCCGCCTTCGGCAGGAGCCGCCACCTCTTCCACCTTCGGCATCACCACGGCCGCGATCACCTCTTCGGGGGGGGACACGATCTCGATCCCTTCATGCGGCGGGAGATCGCGGACGTGGAGCGACCCGCCCACGCGCAGGTGTGCAACGTCGACCGTCAATTGCTCCGGAATTGCCGTCGGCAGGCACCGCACCACGAGTTCGCGGAGATGCTGCTCGAGGACTCCCTCCCCGGAGGCGATCCCTTCGGGGACCCCGGTCAATTGAATGGGCACGCGCGCCTCGATCTTCTCGGTCAGGCTGATCTGGCGGAGATCGACGTGCAGGACCTCCCGCCGGATGGGGTCGTGCTGGATCTCGGCAATCATCACGGTGTCCGTGGCTTCTTCGCCGTTGCGCTTGACCCGCAGGTCAATGAGGACGTTGCGGCCGGCCTCCGTGCGCAGAGCCCCCAGGAGCGCGCGGCGGTCGACCGCCAGCGCCACCGGCGCCCGGCCCCGGCCGTAGAGCACCGCGGGCACGAGTCCCGCCTGCCTCACCTTCTTGACGGCGTTCTTCCCGATCTCCGTCCGGGCCGACGCCACCAGGCTCATCCGCTCCATCTGACGGGCCCTCCCCGTGGGCGCGCGCGTGCGGCGACCCACGACCGGTCATTATAGCACTCCCCCCCCAGGGGGGCAATCTCGCCTTGCCGGGGCTGCCGGGGCATCCTCCGCTCACCCCCGCTGCAGCACGGTTTCATCGGGAAAGCGGGCCAGGTCGATCGTGGCATCGCGTAACAGCTGCTCCGCCAGCGGATCCGGGTACGGGGAGGCGAACACGACCCGGGCGAGCCCGGCGTTGACGATCATCTTCGCGCAGGTGAGACACGGCTGGTGGGTGCAGTAAATGGTTGCGCCGGCGATACTCACCCCGTGGTACGCGGCCTGGATGATCGCGTTCTGCTCCGCGTGGAGGCACAGGCAGGTGTCCAGCGCCGACCCGGCCGCCGCGCCGGACCGGCAGCGCTCGCAGCCGCCATCCCCGCAGTTGGGCAGCCCGCGGGGCGTATCGTTGTACCCGGTGCTGAGCACCATCCGGTCCTTGACGATCACCGCCCCGACCTGGCGCCGGAGGCAGGTCGACCGCGTCGCCGCGAGGCGGGCCAGGTTCATGAAGTATTCGTCCCACGAGGGGCGCGCCACGCGATCGTCAGCGGGTCCCGTACAACCGGTCCCCCGCGTCCCCCAGTCCGGGCAGGATGTACCCGTGATCGTCGAGCCGTTCGTCCACCGCGGCGGTGTAGATGTCCACGTCCGGATGCTCCGCATGCAGGCGCCGGATCCCCTCGGGAGCGGCGATCAGCACCATCAGCGTGATCGTGCGGGCGCCCCGCTCCTTGAGCAGGTCGACCGATTCGACGGCCGAACCGCCGGTGGCCAGCATCGGATCGACCACCAGCACCTGCCGCTCCGCGACATCGGGCGGCAGTTTGCAGTAGTAGGTGTGCGGCTCCAGCGAGGACGGATCGCGGTAGATCCCGATGTGCCCGACCCGGGCCGTCGGCATCAATCGTAGAATCCCCGTCTCCATCGCCAATCCCGCGCGGAGAATGGGGACGACGGCGATCTCCTGTCCCGCGATCGTCGCGCCCTTGGCCGTGGCCAGCGGCGTCGCCACATCGACCGACCGGACCGGCAGTCCGCTGGTGGCTTCGAAGGCCATCAGCATCGCGAGCTCCTCGACCAGTTCGCGAAACTCCTTGTGCCCCGTCCGCCGGTCCCGGAGGATCGTGAGCTTGTGCTGGATCAGCGGGTGATCGAAGACCCGCACCTGGCCCACTAGCCTGCGACCTCCACCGGCTCCGGGTAGACCGGAAACGAGGCGCACAGTTCCCTGACCTGCCGGCGCACGCGCTCTGCCGCCGCCGCGTCCTCGGGCGCGCGCAGCACCTCGTCGATCCACGCGGCGATGCGCCGCATCTCCCCGGGGCCCATCCCCCGGGTGGTCATCGCGGGGGTCCCGATGCGGATCCCGCTGGCGGTCATCGGCTTCTCCGGGTCGAAGGGAATCATGTTCTTGTTCACGATGATGTGCGCGCCGTCCAGGGCTTTCTCGGCCTTCCGTCCCGTGAGCGCTCTCGCCCGCACGTCGAGCAGGACCAGGTGGTTGTCGGTCCCGCCGGAGACGACGTGGTAGCCGGCGGCGAGAAACGCCTCGGCCATGGCCCGCGCGTTCTCGACGATCCGGGCGGCGTAGGTCCGGAACGCGGGTCGGGACGCCTCCAGGAAACAGACCGCCTTGGCGGCGATGCAGTGCTCCAGGGGTCCACCCTGCGTGCCGGGGAACACCGCCTTGTCGATCAGCGCGGCATGGGCGGCCCGGCAGAGCACCAACCCGCCGCGGGGGCCGCGCAGCGTCTTGTGCGTGGTCGACGTCACCACATCCGCGTAGGGCACCGGGTCCGGGTGGGCTTTGCCAGCCACCAGCCCGGCGAAGTGGGCCATGTCGACCATCATCAGCGCGCCCACGTCATCGCAGATCGCGCGCAGCCGCGGGAAATCGAAGGTGCGGGGGTACGCGGTGGCCCCGGACACGATGATCTTGGGCCGGTGCTCTTTCGCCAGGCGAGCCATCACGTCGTAGTCAATCCGCTCGGTGCGCTCATCGACGCCGTACGGGATGATGCGGTAGAGTTGCCCGGAGAAGTTGACCGGGCTCCCGTGGGTAAGGTGCCCGCCGTGGGCCAGGTTCATGGCCAAGATGGGATCCCCGGGCTTGATGAGGGCGAAGTACGCCGCCATGTTCGCCTGAGCGCCGGCGTGCGGCTGGACGTTGGCGTGCTCGGCGCCGAACAGGGTTGTGGCGCGGTCGAATAGCGCTTCCCGGGGTAGCCCTCGGCATACTTGTTGCTCATCGGCGTCCCCAGGGCTTCCAGGACGGCGGAGCTGGCGTAGTTCTCGGAAGCGACCAGGTTGACGTGGTAGCGCTGCCGCTCGGTGTCCTGCGCGATCGCCTGGGCGATCTCCGGATCCGTCCGGCGAAGCTCATCCATCATGGCTGCCTCCATTCGCGCCGGCGCACGCGCGCGGCCCGTCTCAGCGCTGCAGCGCCACCGCCGCCTGAGCCAGCGTCTGACCCAGCGCTTCCTGCACGGCCTCGAGGGAGACCGCGCCGGCTCGCACGAGTGCAGGCGGCGTGCGGGTGACATCGATCACGGTGGAAGGCCGGCCCAGCGGGCAGCGGCCGCCGTCGAGGATGAGGTCCACATCCGGCCCCACATCGAGCGCCACATGGGCCGCCGTGACCGCCGCGGGAAGCCCGTGGGTGTTCGCGCTGGTGCCCACGATCGGCAGGCCGAGCGCGCGGCAGAGGGCCATCGCGATCGGGAGTCCCGGCTGGCGGACCCCAATGGTCTCCCCCCCGCCGCCCAGGAGACGCGGCACGCTCGCGGCCCGCCGGCACACGATCGTCAGCGGACCCGGCCAAAACCGGTCGGCCAGCCGGACGGCGGCTTGGGGCAGCTCGGCGACCAGTGTCCGCCACTGGTCACGGTCGGCGACCAGGACCGGCACCGGCTCGCCGGGTGGGCGCCGCTTCGCCGCGAACACGCGCGCCACGGCGGCCTCGTCGAGCGCCACGGCCCCCAACGCGTAAAAGGTGTCGGTAGGAAACGCGACCAGCCCGCCGGCGCGCAGCGCCTGCAGCGCCCTGCGCGGGGCCTCCCCGCCGTGTGGATCAACCCCGATGATTTCCATCCAGGCCAACCCGGTTCGCCATGACGACACGCTCGGCTCCCGCGTCATCGCGGGCGATCCGGGCGGGCGTAAACACCCCCGTGGCCTCGACAAGCCGCGCGACGGTCTCGGCCTGCCGCCAGACGGCCGCGACCTCGAGCGCGAGCATGCCGCCCGGGACCAGGTACCGTCCCGCCCATCTGATGATCGGACGGTGCACGCTCAACCCGTCGGGTCCCCCATCGAGCGCGATCG
>VBAN01000239.1:0-464 GCA_005882445.1 Candidatus Segetimicrobium genomatis
TTCTCCACTATTCCCCAATCTCCTTCAAATGACACGCCGGACCCCCCGGAAAAGACAAAAAAATTGCGCCTCCGCGGAGGTCGCAATACACGCACACCTGTTCGATTACGTGGAGGAGTCTGTGCGGGGCAGGATCAGACCGCGCCGGGCCGGCGGAACGGACCGCGCGCTGCGGCGCGTTCGGGTTCGCGCATCTGCCGCTGAACGAACCCGCCCAGCCCCAGTCCCATCAGGAGATCGCCGGGGCTGACCACCATCGTCACACGGCCGATGCCGACCGGGAGCACATCGCCGAGCAGCGGCAGCCGGGTCTCCGGGCCCGCGACCACGTACCGGGCGCCGGGGAAGTGGGCCGGGCTCAGGTCGGGCGGCGGCGCGGGGTCCGGCCCGTGCGCCGCGCCCAGCAGCGCGGATGCCGAGACGGGCATCCGCCCCCCGTCGACGATGATCACGAGACTGTTGAG
>VBAN01000239.1:491-3468 GCA_005882445.1 Candidatus Segetimicrobium genomatis
CCGCGCCGGGGGAAACGGGAAAGAGCCGGACGATCAGCGCCAGCCCGATGGCGGCTCCAAGCAGCCAGGAATTCCGGAAGGACACACTGCCGAGCGCGCCGAGGCGTCCACCGCGCGCCCACCCGATCCCCATGCCGGTGAGCGCGGCGAGGATCAGGATCAGAACAAGACCTCCCGCGCGCCGGTCTTGTGACGGACGACCACAAGGTCTGCGTTCTCCTGCAGGCGGCGCAGCGCGTCGGTCATGGCATCCACGCGCACCGAGCCAAAGGCAAAGTCGGATTACGCGGGGCGCACGGTCTCGAACGCGGTCTTGCACGACGTGCAGTAGTGCCCGCGGGTGGGGATGAGCAGGCCTCTGACCTGGTTCCACCGGACGGTGACGTGGCTGATGACACTACGCTTACCGCAGTGCGGGCACCGCATCGCAGCCTCATTATAACATCGGGATACCGTCAAGGAAGAAGGACGCGCCGGGCCCTCTCACAGGTCGACGAGGACGTCCGCCAGATGCTCGGAGATCCGCCTGAGCACCGCGGGGTTCGTCCAATACGTCCCGTGCGCCGATACGGGATCTCGGGCCCGGGCCCAGGTCTTGACGTCCTCGACGAACTTCAGCCTGCCGCCGGAGGGCGGGTATCCCTGGTCGAAGAACGGCTCGAGGCGGTGCGCGACCAGGTCGCTGGGGTGCCAGAAATTCTGCCAGCGCCATCGCAGTCTCCCCTGGAGTCCGGTTGCCTGAAACGGGGGCGGGCACGCCTCCTCCCAGAGATCTCTGCGGTCCAGGATCGACGGCTTCCGGAACAGGAACAGGGCGATCGGCGATCCCAGCGTAATCATCCCGACGGGACAGACCGTGGTCTCGATTTCATCCGCCCGCTGCAGGAAGGCATGCCGCTCTTCCAGATGGGCCCGCGGATCGGCCTCCTGCCCCGCGGCTCCCGCGGCCGCGGCGCCGGCGGCGGGCCTGACCGCCGCGCCCCGAAGCTGCTGTGTGACGGCGGACAGTTCGCGCTGGGCCGCGGTGACCTTCCGGGCGCCCATCCGGGCGCTGATACCGAGGAGGAGATCGTACACCACGACGGAGCCCAGGCTGTGCCCGATCAGCACAACCGGCAGACACTCCCGCGCGCCCCCGGCCAGCGCGTACTTGCTGGAGAGATAGGGCTGGATCTTTGCCAGCACCACGTCCCGGATCTGCCGGCGGGGCTCATCGCTCCCGTAGAGGATGACGTCGCTCGCAGTATTGGCCTCGAACGTCCGTCCGAACATCAAGAGGTGCCCCCAGGGGAAGAGCGGCATGATCCAGCTCCACGCTGCAAGGATGGCGACGGCGAGGCCGGCAATGGTCCCGACCAGCCACCCCAGCGCGCTCGGGCGGAGAAGGGTCATTCCCCCGGCTGTTCCCAGGGCGGTGATGGCGGGGAAGAGCGCGAGCCACAGGATCATCACCAGGGTTCGCCTGGACCTGAACCGCACGTTGGCATAGCTCGGAAAGAGATGCTTCAACCAGTCGATCCGCTCCGGAAACAGGTGGCTCCAATCGGCGCGATCGAGCACCAGGCGGGAGGCCAGGCCGGCCTTGCCGATCTCTCCGAGCCGGCGCGTGGTCGCGTCCCGGAGGCGATCCAGGAATTCCCCCTGCGCGGGGGCATTCTGCGGGCCGATCCCGTGGACGAGCATGACCAAGAGGGGGCGCGCCGCGTTCACGACAACTCACCTCCTGCAGGGGGAATATGTGGTTCCGCCACAATCCGTGCCTTCCCCGGAAACGGGCCTGGTCCAGCCGGAGTGAGCGACGCGGAGAGAATTCGATGTTAAGTCCGGCTTCCTGCCCGGACGCCAGAAGATTATCGTGTGCGCCTCACGGGGACGCCGGCACGCACGCCTGCAGGGCTTTCACGAGCGGTTCGACGCCGCCTCGGCCTTTCAACACGACCAACGGCGCGGCTTCCGCGAGCCGAGACTGATCCTGCGACGCCAGGTATGACGCTCTCGTCCACACGATCACCGGGGTGGTGCCGCCGATGTCGGTGTGGCGGAACCGGTCCAGAAACTCGAGGCCGCCCCTCCCCGGCATCCGGAGGTCCAGCACCACCGCGGCGGGACGCTCCTTGGTCGCCGCCGCCAGGCCGCTCTCGCCGTCCGGCATGCACACCGGCCGGTACCCCAACTCCGTGAGAGCCGTCTCCACGAGCTTCTGCGACTCGAGATCATCATCGACGACGAGGACGGCCGGAGTGTCGCTGCGCTCGCGAGACTGCCGGGCGAGCTGCGCCGTCAGCCGCTCCTGCTCGGTGATGTCGTGGGAGATCAGCGTGATGCCGATGGGGCGACCCTGCGGGTCCCGCCTGAGGGTCTTGGTGACGCGGGCGGTGAACTCCTCGCCGTTCTGCCGGACGCGCCTCAGCGTGCCTTCCCACTTCCCGGTCCGGACGACCTCGTCCAAGATGGTCTTGGCCTGTCCGGACCTGACATCATCGGGATGGTGCAGGAGCGCGAGGGTAGCCTTGCCGACGACATCCGCCGCTTCGTACCCGTACATCCGCCTTGCGCCTTCGTTCCACGCCAGGATCGTTCCCGCGAGGTCGGTCGCGACAATGGAGTACTCGGTGGAGGACTCCAATATAGAGTTGAGGAAGGCGACCTGCTCGCCGGTCCCCGACTCCTGCAAGAAACGGTATCTGTTATTGCCCCGCGCATGCTTTCCCATTTCGGTCACCTTCCAGATCATGACCTGGTTTCGGAGGTCGTTAAATCCACCATACCAATCGCCGGCGTCCTCGATACCAGGTAATGCTCTGAGAGGCGATTCCTCGAACCTCCAGGGCCGTTGGGAAATCCTGTCGGGAGTTTGCACGCTGAGGGTTGCCCCGATTTCCTGCCCGGAGGGCAGAAGATTATCTTGTTCGTTCGGTCGAGGGCGTGGGGATCAGAAGCGCGTTACGTTGTTCGTGCGCGACCCGGCCGGCCCCTC
>VBAN01000240.1 GCA_005882445.1 Candidatus Segetimicrobium genomatis
CGACCGCGATGGCAATGGCGCCGCTGCCGGTGCCCACGTCCACGACGAGCGGGGCCGGGCGATGACGCAGCGCCTCCACGAGCAGCTCCACGAGCCGCTCGGTCTCGGGACGGGGAATCATCACGCGGGGATCTACGAGGAGGTCGATCCCGAAGAACTCGCGGTGCCCGACCAGGTAGGCGCCTGGGATGCCGGCGGCCCGGCGCGCGATCAACGCTTCGTAGGCCGATGCGGCCTCCCGCGCCAGGGGGGTCAGGGGGCGGACCAGCAGCTCTTCCCGCGTCAATCCCGCGGCATGACGGAGCAGGACCTCTGCCTCGAGCTGCGCATCGTGCGGCTCGACCCCGGCCGCCTCGAGCCGGCCGGCGCCCCACCGCCACGCTTCCCGGCGGGACCAGGCTTGGGTCGCCGCGGGCTGCGTCACGAGCCGGTGGCGGTGAGGCTCTCCGCCTGGCTTGCCGCCGTCAGCGCCTCGATCACGTCGTCGAGATCGCCGTCCATCACGGTGGCAAGGTCGTGCACCGTCTTGCCGATCCGGTGATCGGTGACCCTGTCCTGCGGGAAGTTGTAGGTGCGGATCTTCTCGCTGCGCTCGCCGCTCCCGATTTGCCGACGCCGCGTCTGGGTGATCTCGGCCTGCTGCTGTTCGATCGCCCGCGCGAGCAGGTGCGCCCTCATGATCCGCATCGCCTTCTCCCGGTTCTGATGCTGCGATCGCTCGTCCTGACAGGCGGTGACCAGGCCGGTCGGCAGGTGTGTGATCCGAACCGCCGTCTCGACTTTGTTGACGTTCTGTCCCCCGGCGCCTCCCGCGCGGTAGGTGTCGATCTTGAGCTCGTCGGGCCGGATGACCACGTCGACCTCCTCGGCCTCCGGCAGGACGGCCACGGTGGCGGTGGACGTGTGGATCCGCCCGCTGGCCTCGGTCGCCGGCACCCGCTGCACCCGGTGGACTCCGCTTTCATACTTGAGCCGGCTGTACGCTCCCCGCCCCTGGATGCCGATCGCGGCTTCCTTGAACCCGCCGATGCCGGTCGGGCTGCTGAACAGCACCTCCGATTTCCACCCCCGGCGCTCCGCGTACCGCACGGTCGTCCCGGGGATCCTTGGGGAGCAGCATTTGCTCGATCGACCGCGCGAGGTCTGCCTGCCGGCCGGCGAGGACCGCCTTCTCGGCCGCGGCCAGCCCGCGCAGTTCTGGGTCCGCTTCGCGGGAAAGCGTCTCCGCCTCCTCGAGCTCGCGGGTGACCCGCCGGTAGTCCCGGTAGGCGGCGACGACCTGGGCGAGGCCGGCATGGTCGCGCGCCACCTGCTGATACCGCCCCGGATCGCCGAAAATCGCGGGATCGGCCAAGGCACGAGTCAGTTCCTCGTGACGGGCCTCCAGCGCTGCAAGACGGGTCAGCACTTCCGGGCGCACTCGTCCCTCCTCGAATCGCCTACACGAATGATTATAGCATCAGACGGAGGGGCGACCCGGCCCTGCGGCCGGCCGGCGGAGATGGAGCGTCAGACGGCGTCAGACCTGAATGCCGTACTTCTTCGCAAACTTCTGGACGCGACCCTCGGAGTCGACGTACTTTCGCTGACCGGTGTAGAACGGATGGCATTTCGAGCAGATCTCCACCCGGATGTTCTCGCGGGTCGATCCGGTCATGAACGTTTCGCCGCAGGCGCAGGTCACCATGGTCTGTTTGTAATTGGGATGAATGCCCTTTTTCATCGGGATCCCCACCTTCGCCCCGCGCCGGGGAAGTTCCGGAGGCGGCGGGGCACACTCGCAACAACTCGAATTATACCACGGACGCTCAGGCCCCGCAATGCGCGGCGGGCGCGCCGGGTCAGAATGCCGGAAGGGAAATGGACGCAGAGACCCGTACACCCTGGCTGAGAGCGAGGCGCAACATCCAGATCGCGGGAGGTGGCAGCAATGCAATCATCCATCCGACCGGACCGATGGACCCGGCGGGATTTTCTCACGCTGGCGGGCGCGTATGCCGCGTCCGGCGGGCTCGGCGGTGTGGCCGCGCTTGCCCGGCGCGCAGAGGCTCAACCGTCGCCCGTCCACCTCAACTTCATGGTGTGGTCCTATGGGATCGAAACCATTCAGGATAACATCAAGAGCTTCCAGCAGAGGAATCCCACCATCACCGTCAGCCTCCAGGACACGTCGTGGTTCAATTACCACGATGCCATGGCGACCAAGTTCGCGAGCGGCGATGCCCCGGATGTGGC
>VBAN01000241.1 GCA_005882445.1 Candidatus Segetimicrobium genomatis
GAAAAGTGGTAGTATAATCAAACCGGAGAGCTCGAGCCGCGACGCTCGGGCGCGAAGTGCCTTGTTCTGCCCTGGCACGTTCCTGCCCCGCGGCTCCCAGGAGGCAGCGCAAGCGTATGAAAGTGAACCGGATGAAGCTGCTCATCGGCGGGGTGCAGCTCAGGGACGGCGTGTCGACGATCACCGATCTCCTCGGCCGGATCCTCACCCGCGCCGGGCTCCACGTGATGGGGTTGGAGCGCGGGTTCGCCTCGACGATCTACGGCGCCCACCAGTACGACCCGCTCGTCATCACCGATGGCCCGGCCCTCTCCTGGGGGGACGAGGCCATCGACATCCTGGTGGGACTCGACTACGACGTCAACCCGGATGTGCCCGAGCAGCCCAACCGGGACACCGTCCTCCGTCACGGCCGGAACCTCGTCGACGGGGGCGTGCTGCTCTACGACAGCTCCACGGGGCCGGTCCCCGTCGAGAAGCTCGAGGCCCGCGGAGTGCGCGTGTTCCCGATTCCTGCCCGCCAGATCGCGCTGCGCGATCTCAAGAAGGAAGTAGTCAAGAACGTCGTCATGACCGGAGCGCTCTTCCGCCTCCTCGAGATCGACAGCGACGAGCAGTGGCTCCGGCGGCTGCTGGAAGAGCGGTTCGGGCGCAAGGGACCGGAGCTGGTGACCCTCAACCTGGAGGCGGCCCGCCGCGGGCGCGCGGCGGTCGAGAGCGTCCTGACCGAGCGCGGCTGGCCGGGGATCGGCTGCCGCCTCACGCCGCTCTCCAAACCCGACCCCGCAGTCTACATCGCCGGCAACGAGGCGCTCGCCATCGGCGCGATCGAGGCGGGCGTCCGGTTCTACGCGGGATATCCCATCACCCCGGCGTCGTCGATCCTCGAGTACATGGAGCGGCACCTGCCGCGGTACGGGGGGCGCGCCCTCCAGGGCTCCAACGAGCGCGAATCGATCCGCGCCGGCCTCGGCGCCAGCGCCGCGGGCGCGGTCAGCATGATCGGGACGAGCGGGCCGGGGCTCTCGCTCAAGGTAGAGGAGTTCGGCGTCTCGGGCGTCACCGAGACCCCGCTGGTCATCGTCGACGCGATGCGGGCCGGGCCGTCGACCGGCATGCCCACCAAGTCCGAGCAGGGCGACCTCTTCCTGGTGACGGGGGGCGGTCACGGCGAGATCCCCAGGATCGTACTCGCGCCGTCGACGATCGAAGAGTGTTACTCGCTGACGCACGAGGCCGTCCGCCTGGCCGAGACCTACCAGTGTCCGGTGTTCTTTCTGACGGACCTCAACCTGAGCGAGGGGCGCATCACGGTGCCGGAGTCGCTCTTCCGGACCGGCCGGCCGGCGCTCAAGCGCCAGGTGGCCACGGAGGAGCAGGCGCGCGAAGAGCGCTATCTCCGGTACCGGGTCACCGACACGGGCATCTCCCCCCGCCTGATCCCCGGGACGCGCGGCGGGGTGAGCAAGATCAACAGCACCGAGCACGACGAGTTTGGCCTCGTCACCACCGACCCCCCCAAGCGCGTCGCAATGATGGACAAGCGAATGCGGAAGATGGCCACCTACCTGCATCGGGACGCCCGCCCGCCGCAGGTCTACGGGACGGTGGGGAAAGGGCTCGTCCTCGTCGGCTGGGGGTCGACCAAGCCCGTCCTGCTCGACGCCCAGCAGCGCCTCAAGGCGGAGGGCATCCCGGTGACGGTGGTCCACTTCACCCACCTCTGGCCCTTCCCGACGCATCTCGTCAAGCCGCTCCTGGTGGCCGGGGAGCGGGTGATCGTCTGCGAGCACAACTACGTGGGCCAGCTCGCCGAGATCATCCAGGCGCACTGCCTCATCCCCACCCGCCGTGTGCTCAAGTACAACGGGCGCCCCTTCTACCCGTCGGAAGTCGTCAGGGCCGTGCACGAAGTCGCCCGCAACGGCGCGACGGCGGTCCGGTTGGGCGGGAAGGAGCCCGTCATGGTCGAGGTGAGCTCGGATGCCTGATGCGGTGAAGTCGATCTGGGAGCAGAACGCCACCCCGCGGCACCGGATCCAGTGGTGCCCCGGATGCGGCGATTACGCCGTCCTGAACTCGCTCAAGGCCGCGCTCACCACGCTCGAATTGATGCCGTCGGATGTCTTCCTGGTCGGCGGGATCGGGTGCTCGGGCCAGATCCGGAACTACCTCAACGGCAACTCGTTCTACGGCACGCACGGCGGCGCGCTCGCCTACGCGCTCGGGGCCAAGATGGCCAACCCCGAGCTGACCGTGATCGCGCTGGCCGGCGACGGGGACACCCTCGCGATCGGCGTGGAGAACTTCGTTCATATCTCCCGCCGCGACCCGGACATCACGCTGCTCATCATGGACAACGGCGTCTACGGGCTGACCAAGGGGCAGGACTCCCCGTCCGCGGGGCTGGGCCGGCCGGCCGGGGTGTCCGTCGAGGAGCACCCGCCCATGCTCGACCCCGTGAAACTGGCCCTCACCTGCGGCGCGACGTTCGTGGCGCAGTCGTTCTCGGGAGATCCCAAGCACACCACCGAGATGCTGGTCGAGGCGGTGCGCCACAAGGGGTTTGCGATGGTGAACGACTTCTCGCCCTGCGTCACCTACAACAAGTTCAATACCTACGACTGGTTCCGCGCCCACTGCGAGGCGGTGCCGGCGAGCCACGATGCCGCAAGCGAGGACGCGGCGTGGGCCCTGATCCGCGATTTCGAGCGCCGCGACAAGCTGCCCACCGGCGTGATCTACCGCCATCCCCGGACGAAGGCGCCCGCCAAGCGCCTGCCGATGTGGACCAACGAGCTCGAGAAGGTCGATCTCGAGCCGATGTTGCAGGGGCTGCGCTAGGCAGGACCGCCCGCCCCGCGAGTCGCCGTCCAGTCAGGGAGGACCGCATGCGCATCGCCCGGTTCTGGGTCCCCGGGCAGGGGGCCCGCCTCGGCCTCTGCGAGGGCGCCACGGTCCAGGAACTGTCGTCTCCCGATCTCCCTCCGCTGGAGTCCTTCGAAGCGCTCGTGCAGCTGGCCCGCCGTACCCGCCGCGATCTCCAGCGGTGCGTCCAGGACCTCCGAGGATCGGCGTCAGGAGCGGGGTCCGCATACGCCTACCAGGATCTGGACCGCGCCCCGAACCCCGGCGTCCCCCACCTGCTCCTGCCGGTCGTTCCCCCCGAAGTCTGGGCGGCCGGGGTCACCTACGAGCGCAGCCGGGAAGCGCGCCTCGCGGAGACGACGACCGTCGGGATCTACGACAAGGTCTACGACGCCGAGCGGCCGGAGGTGTTCTTCAAGGCGACGCCGTCGCGGTGCGTGGGGCCGAACGCGCCGGTCGGCATTCGGGCGGACTCCCGCTGGACCGTGCCCGAGCCGGAGCTCGGGGTCGTGCTCGGGGGCGAGGGCGAGGTGCTCGGCTACACCCTCGGCAACGACATGAGCGCCCGCGACATCGAGGGCGAGAACCCCCTGTACCTTCCCCAGACGAAGATCTACCGGGCCTGCTGCAGCCTCGGCCCGACGATCCTCCTTACCGACGAGGCCGCGGCGGGGCGGCTCACCATCACGTGCCGCATCGCGCGCCGAGGCCGCGACGTGTTCCGGGGGCAGGTCAGCACCGCCCGGCTCCACCGGCCGATCACCGACCTGGTCGCCTATCTCCGCCGGGCCAACGACATCCCGCCGATGACGGTCCTCCTCACCGGCACGGGGATCGTTCCACCCGACGAGTTCGCGTGCGAAGAGGGGGACGTGATCGAGGTCGGGGCCGACGAAATAGGCGTCTTGAAGAACCCCACGGTGCGGGTGTCTTAACCGGCTGACTCCCTGCCGGCGATCCCTCGCGCCGCCCGGGAGACGATGTGGCGGCGAAGCGCGTTGGAGATCATTGCCGCGGCATCGTGACTGTCCCCCGCCTGCGTAAAGAGCGATGCCGCGCGGACCAGCGTGGCGTCGGCCTTCTCCGTCTCTCCGAGCCTGTCGTAGACTCCGGCGAGATCGCGCTCAACGGTTCCGGCCATCCGGTAGTTCCGGATCTCCGCGGCCGCCCTCGCCGCCCCATGCAGCGCCTCCACGGCGTCCTGCAGCAGGCCTGCCTGGGCAGACAGCAGGCCGCGGGCATGGAGGACGCGCGCCTGTCCGTATCCCGGGGTGGGATCCGCATCGCCCGCGAGATCGTGCAGCGAGGCCAACCCACGCGTGAACTCTTCTCTCTTCAAGTAGTGGCGCGCCCCCGCGGCGCGGGCGCACAAGATATCGACTGCTGTTCCGGCGCGATCGGCTTCCTTAATGGTGTCTCTGAACATGGCGAGGGCCCGGTCGCCGTCGCCCGCGTGATCATGCAGTTCCGCTTCCAGGACCCCGGCCCAGACCGCCTGCCTTGGCGCCCCGCGCTCCCTTGCCTGCATACCCAAGTCGTGCAAGACATCCGGGCGCGCCGGTTGCCCGCATCGCGTCCGCGCCCATGCGCCGAGGATTTGCGCCTGCAGTTCCGTGACCGGATCCTCGGAGGTGACCACGGCGTCCCGCAGGCGCAGCACGCTGAGGGCCTCGGAGAACCGCCACTGCGAAAGGAGATCGATCGCGGTCCCTCCAGCGGCCCGGGCCCACACTTGCGAGTCGAGATCGTTCCCCAGCACGAGCCCCAAGCGCCGGCCGAGGGACGCCATGGCGGAGAGAGGAAGCCGGTACCGCTCGTGCCGCTCGATCCTGGACAAGTTGCCAGGGCTCATGATGCCGCCTGCCACATCAGCAAGGCGGAGATGCGCGGCCTCCCGGGCTTCTCGAAGCCTGGTGCCTTTGATCCACACAGCATCGTCCACGAAAGAGCCTCCAAGGTAAAGACCGCGTGGGTGGTCTTTTGTCCGCGCTGCGAAAGTCCTGCTTGAACAACACACGCTGC
>VBAN01000242.1 GCA_005882445.1 Candidatus Segetimicrobium genomatis
CGCCGGGCCCGGGAGGCTCATCTTCGGGGCCAACGCCGGAGGTCTCGGGAGCCGGATCGACGATCTGGTCCAGCGATGCAAAGCGGCGGGCATCCCCGCCGACCTCCAGCCTGACATCAAGGTCGTGCTGTGGGCCAAGTACCTCTTCATCTGCGGGTTCAGCGGCGTCACGGCCCTCACGCGGCTGACCATCGGGCCGATCCTGGGCTGCGAGGAAACCGTCGCGCTGTACCGGGGGACGATGACAGAGGTCGAGGCGGTGGCCCGCGCCTACGGGGTCGCCCTGCCGGCCGGGATCGTGGACCAGGCGCTCAAACAGAGCGGGATCCTGGAAGCGTGGGCGAAAGGGTCGCTCGCCCACGATCTGGCATCCGGCCGGCGCCTGGAACTGGAGACCCTGAACGGGACCGTCGTGCGCCTCGGCCGCGCCCGCGGCGTGCCCACACCATTCAACTTCGCGATCTACGCGGCGCTGAAGCCGTTCGTGAACGGTCCGCCGCCCGCCCCGAAGCCGAACGTGAACGGCCCGGCCCCGGGGCCGAAACCGTAGCGGCGGATGGGCTCTCGAGTCGGGGTACGCTAGTCCTCCCAGGCCCCCAGGAGGCGCCTCAGCACGATCAACTGCCCCAGATGGTAGGCGTTGTGGTCGGCCACCAACAGCAGTTCGTGCAGGATGCTCGGCCCCTCCGGATCGCCCGGGACCCTGGCGAGCAGATCGGTCGACGCATCGGCGGCCATCCCCTCCAGCGTCCGGAGATCCGCCTGGAAGCCCCGTATGCTCTTGTCCCATGCCCCTCCTGTCGACGGGGATGGCGCGGGCCAGTAGTCCTCAGGCCATTTGAGGGAAACGTACTTGGGGTTCCGGATGTACTCGAGGATGTCCCACTGGCAGATCCGCATGTGCTCGACCTGCTGCCAGGGAGTGTACGGCAGGCCGCGCGGCTTCTTCCCGCGCAGGGCCTCGGGCAGGTCCGCGAAGGCATTCTTGAACCCGACGTGCGCGTTCCCGCCTCGCAGCAGCCACCGTACTTCCTCACGCAGCGCCGCGTCGCCCGCCATGGCCGATCCTCCTCATCCGCCCCCGTCCCTTTGCCGGGGCGCTCGGGGGCTCAACGATCCCATTAGGTTCCCGCATATTCCTCTCCTCTTGCAAAGGCCGTTTCGTCATGTTGGATCGAGGGGCTCAGCGCCCACCACGCGCGGAGCGATTAAGTCTACCAGATCCCGCACGAACGCCGCCGCCGGCGGGGCCAGGAACATTCCGATCAACCCGAAGAGCGTATACCCGACCAGCAACGCAATGAGAATGGTGGCCGCATGGAGTTGCAGGTGGTACCCGACGACCTGGGGGAGGATCACTTTCGATTCGATGATTTGCAGAACCACAAAGAACAGGAGAGCGGCGACGGCTCCCTCAGCCGATTGCAGGAAGACGATCCCCACGATCGGGATGGCGCCGAGCACGGGGCCGATGATCGGCACGACGCGCGTGAGCCCGGCCACGATGCCCAGCAGAAGGGCCAAGCGTACCCCCAGCAGGGTCAGGCCCGCCCACACCACCACCCCTGAGATGGCCATGAGGATCAGCTGCCCCCGAACGTAGGCCGCGAAAATCCGATCAAGGCGGGCGGCCGCCCGGAGGATTGGGGGACGCACTACCGTCGGGAGAAAACCCACGAGTTCTTGTTTGAGGACCGGAAGATCAACGAGGAAATAGAACGCCAAGATGGGAATCAGCACCACCTCGACGAAATGGGAGAGCCACTCGGCGGTCGTCCGTACAACATGGAGAACCGCGCTGACGAGGAACGTGCCGGATTGGGTCATCGCGACGTCGACCGCCTGGCCGATGGCCGGAGGAAGCCCCGCCTCGAGCGAGGCTCTTCCCCGCGAAATGAACGCGCTCAACTCGTCAAGATACCGTCCCATATTTACGCCGAATCGGTGCGCCTGATCGCCCATGGGGGCTGCCGCGAAGTGCCAGGCGCTCATGACCGCGACGATCACTATGAAGAAGACGAGCGTTGTCGCGCCGATCCGGGGCAGCACACGCCCGGCGACGCGCAAACGGGCAACATATTCCACCAGAGGCAGGAGCGCATAGGCCAGCATCGCCGCGAGGCCACGACTCCATCGGCATTGCTCCTCCTTTCGTCGGCTGCCTCCGGCGGCGACGCCGGGCAAACAGATCGCCCTCTGTCAGTCAGAAGAACGGAGAGGAGTCCCCAGGCGAGTTTGGCGGAGGGGGGGAGATTTGAACTCCCGATACCCTTGCGGGTATAGCGGTTTTCGAGACCGCCCGATTCAGCCAGGCTCTCGCACCCCTCCGCGCAGGCCAACCCCTATTCTACTATTACTCCTGGAAGACGCGGAACCGTCCTTCGCGACCTGGAAGGTTTGCCGGTCCCGGGGGGTATCAGCGCCGCGCGGACCGGTGCGCGGCGGCCGCCGCCGCGAAGCCGGCGATGAGCGGGTGCGGGTCGTCGGCGGTCGAGCGGGCCTGCGGCACATACAGCGTGGCCAGGAAGAACGGGTGGGCGGGGAACTCGACGATCCGGACCTCCCCCTCGTCACCCACGCCGCTCGTGATCATCCCGCCTGCCTCGAGCCGCCTGCGGTACTCGGGATTGACGCCGTAATTGCAGTAGTACGGTTCGATCGCCTGCGGGGCGCCGTAGAGCGCGGCGGCGCGGGTGCCGGGCACAATCGTCACGTTCTGCTGCTGTCCAACAAGCGAGCAGGCCAGGGGCGAAATCACCAGACACGTCCCCCCGGGATTGGTCTCTGCGTGATCCGCGTCCTCGAGCCCGAGAACGTTGCGCGCGAACTCAACGATCGCGTGCTGAAAACCTCCTCAGGTGCCGACCAGCGGCACGCCGCGCTCGCGGGCGTAGCGGACCGCGCTCAACGCCCCTTCCATATTGCGGTAAGGGCTGCCGGGCGAGATCCAAAGTCCGTTATACGGCGCAAGGCGCTCCGCGGAACCGTGCTCGACATCGTCTGTCGCGACCCAGACGAACTCGACTCCGGCAATGTCCAGCGCCGTGTTCGTAAACCGGTGGGTGGCATTGCGCGGATCGAAGTCGCCGACGACCCCGATGAGGGGACGGACCGCCGCCATACGGAGAGTATACCAGGGCGCTTCACGGGCGGCCCTTCACGGAGGCGCCCCCTCCCCGGGCCGAGGGGAGGAGAGGGATGGGGCGGCATAAAAGCGTACCACACCGGCGCGCTGGACACGCCGGGCGAGGTTTGCGCCTGCATCGTCCCGGCGCAAGAGGGGGGAGCAAGACGATGAGACGCAGGCAGATCAGGCCGCCGCTGGCCGTCGCCCTCATGTGCGCGGCCGGCGTTGCGCTATCCGGGGTTCCACAGGGAGGGCTCGCCGCGGCGCCGACATCGATCACGATCGCGGTGGGCATCGATGCCGATACGCTGGACCCAGAGGGACAGACCACCACCACGGTCGCCAACATGCAAGACTACATGTTCGACTCGCTGGTGTGGCCCGAGGACGAGCGCTCGGGCGTGCAGCCGGGGCAGCCCCAGTTCACGAAACTGACCCCGCAGCTCGCCACGTCGTGGACGGTGAGCGGGGACGGGCTCACGTACACGTTCAAGCTCCGGCACGACGTCAAGTTCCAGGACGGGACCGACTTCAACGCCGAGGCGGTGAAGTTCAACTTCGAGCGCCAACTCGATCCCGCCGTCCGCAACCCGAACCGCTACTACTTCGCCGATATCGACCTGAGCCGGATCGAGTCCCCGGATCCTTACACGGTCGTCCTCCACCTCAAGCAGCCCAGCCCGACGCGCCCCCACCGCCTGGGCTCGGGTGTGGCCCATATGCTGTCGCCGGCGGCCGTGAAGAAGATCGGCAACGACAAAATCCCGCTCGGGCCCATCGACGCCGGCAGCGGTCCGTACCGGTTCAAAGAGTGGGTGCACGGGGACCACATCACCGTGGTCAAGAACCCCAACTGGACATCCAGATGGCCTTCGAGCCGCCGGCCCCCGACGTGCCCGCCCTGCGAAAGGACCCGGGCCTCAAGGTGGTCCAGGGGGCGAGCGACCGGGACATCTTCATCGGCTTCAACAACCAGTGGGGACCGTTCAAGGACGTGAAGGTCCGCCAGGCGCTCAACGACGCGGTCAACAAGAAGGCGATCATCCAGAGCATCCTGTTCGGCCTCGGGACGGTCCTCGAAAGCCCGACCACCCCATTCCTGTTCGGCTATACGAAGATCCAGCCCGGCGGGTGGCCGTTCAACCCGGTCAAGGCCAAGGCGCTCCTCGCCGAGGCGGGCTTGCCCAACGGGTTTTCGGTGAACTTCTTCAGCCCGACCGGCCGGTACATCCAGGACTACCAGGTCGCCCAAGGCGTCGCCGCGCAGCTGGCAAACATCGGGATTCGGGCGACGATCTCGACCACCGACTGGCCCACCTACGTCCAGACGCTGGTCACCCCGCTCCAGCGGACCCCGCTGCAGATGTTCGTCCTGGGGTGGGCCACGCAGTACCTCGACGCCGACGGCCAGCTCTTCGGCCAGTTCTATTCCGGGCAGTGGCCGCCGAAAGGCCTGATGTCGTCGTTTTACAAAGACCCGAAGGTGGATGAACTGCTCCTGGCCGGCCAGACGACCCCGGACCCCAAGAAGCGGCTGGCAATCTACAAGGAGGCGCAGGAGCTGATCTGGAACGACGCGCCGTGGATCTTCCTGTGGAGCCAGGATTTCTACATGGTGACGAGCAGCCACCTGGAGGGCGTGACGGTCACACCCAACGAGAAGTGGGCCGCGCTGTACGCGACCTGGAAGTAGCCTCGGATCAGACCGGGCCGGCGCTCGCGCTGGAGGACGTGAGCCGGCAGTTCGCGATCGGCGGCGGCGCGATGTACCAGGCGCTCGACCGGGTCTCGTTCGCCGTGGCGCGCGGAGAATTCCTGGCGATCGTCGGACCGACCGGTTGCGGGAAATCCACGATCTTGAGCCTGGCCGCGGGGCTGCTCCGCCCCACGAGCGGCCGCATCCTGAGCTTCAGCGCCCCGCTCGAGCGCCTCAACCGGCGGGCGGCCTATCTCT
>VBAN01000243.1:0-2299 GCA_005882445.1 Candidatus Segetimicrobium genomatis
TGTGCGGGCCGGCGCCTTCGGCATGCTCCTCAACAGCCCCCAGGCGCGGCGCGATGAAGCCGCCATCCGCGGGAGCGCCGTCGAGATTCTCGACTATCTCGATCTGGGACGTGTGAAGCACGAGCCCGCGCGCTCCCTGCCTCACGGATACCTTCGCGGCCTCGAGATCGCGATCGCGATGGCGGCGGCCCCCAAACTGCTGCTGCTCGACGAGCCCTTCACGGGGATGAACCCCCAGGAGACCGATCAGGCCGTCGAGATGGTCCGCGGCATCCGGGACCGCGGCGTTACCGTTCTGCTCGTTGAGCACGACATGCGTGCGGTCATGCGCATCAGCGACCGGATCATGGTGCTCAATTTCGGCCGGAAGATCGCCGAGGGCGCACCGGGCGAGATTCAGCGGGACGCGGCGGTGATCGAGGCCTATCTCGGGCGCGCCGAGGAGGATCTCGGTGTCTAGACCGCACATCGCGCTGCGGCGCGTCAGCGTCCACTATGACAAGGTCCGCGCGATCGAGCACGTGTCCCTGGCCGCTGATGCCGGGGAGATCATCGCGCTGATCGGCGCGAACGGCGCCGGCAAGACGACCACCTTGCGCGCCTTGACCGGCCTCGCCCCGATCACCGCCGGCGAAATCTGGTGTGATGGCCGGCGGATCGACGGCCTGACCACGGATCGGATCGTCGCCCGGCTTGGGATTTCCATGGTGCCGGAAGGACGCCACCTCTTTCCTTTCATGAGCGTGCGGGACAATCTCCTGATGGGCGCCTTTCCCCGCCGGGGCGGCAGGGAGATCGATCACGACCTGGAGCGGGTCTGCGCGCGCTTTCCCCGTCTGGGGGAACGCCTCCGGCAGCAGGCGGGCACCCTCTCCGGCGGAGAGCAGCAGATGGTCGCCATCGGCCGCGCGCTGATGGCCCGCCCAAAGGCGCTGCTGCTGGACGAGCCGTCGCTGGGCCTCGCGCCCCAGCTCGTTCGGGAGATCGGCCGCGCGATCCGGGCGATCAACCGCGACGACGGGGTGACGGTGATCCTCGTCGAGCAGAACTCCCGGATGGCCCTCCAGATCTCCACGCGGGCGTATGTCCTGGAGACCGGCAAGGTGGCCCTGGAGGGCCGTTCTGCGGACCTGGCCAACAATGATGAGGTGCGGAGGCTGTATCTCGGCGGCTGAGCGCGGCGGCGGCCCGGTCCGCACCGCCGGCCGCTTGGGAGGGGAGCGCCGCTCAATCGCTCCGAGAGGGAGCCCCCGGAGAGGGGTTGGAGGCGGGGAGGGGGGCTTGGCCCGGACGCGGTGGGGACCCGAGGTGTCCGGTCACGCTCGCGACGATGGGCACGGCGCCCAAGAGCGCCGCGCTCCCAAGGAAGAACGCCCACTCGATCCGGAAGGCCGCCGTTACCACGCCGAACACCATCGGGCTCAAGATCGCCCCGAGGCGCTGCACGCCCTGGCGGATCCCGAGCGCGACGCCACAGAGCTCGGCGGCGACCGACTCCACCATCAGGCTCATGGTCAGCGGCTGCGTGAAGCCGAGGCTCGCCCCCATAAGCGCCGACACCGCCACGAGCGGCCAGAACTGGCGCAGCAGCGGGATGATCCCAAGCGTGACCGCCAGAAGCGCCGTCGCGCCGTTGAGCAGCCCCGCGTACCCGAACCGGTCGACGCCGCGCGACAGCAGTGAGCGGACGACCATCGAGCCCAGGCTGATCGCGGCGATGACGATCCCGATCAGGGTGGGGGACAGCCCCACCGTGTTCAGGTAGAGCGGGTAGAACGTCTGCTGTAGGGTCTGCGCGCAGACCACCACGAACGAAATGAACAGGACGGCGCCGACCCCACGCTCGCGCAGGATGGTCTGGACCAGCCTGGGGGCCATCGCGAGCGAGAGGGGGCGCCGGGGGGCCGCGGATGCGCCGGGGAGCCGGCCGGCGATGGGCAACGAGGGGATCATCAGGACCCACACCAGCGCGAACGCCGTCCGGTAGCCGAAGTGGCCGGTGACGAAGCCCCCGATCACCGGGCCGACGACCGCTCCCGCCGAGTTCCAGAGCGAATAGTATCCGTAGTTCCGGACCCGCGTTGCCGGGGTGCTGGCCGCGGCCACCACCGCCTGCGACGCCACCGCCCACCCGATGTTGGCGATTCCCATGAGCGCGTACGCGGCGGCCGCCGGCCAGACGGCGTGCAGCGCCGTCAGCATCACGCCGGCGACGGCGTACAGGATCACCGCGGCCTGCGTGACCAGGGCGGGCCCGCGCTCGTCCACCAGCGCGCCGGCGTGGAGGGCGATCAGCAGC